>JAYWDR010000095.1:0-7104 GCA_043779735.1 Cyclobacteriaceae bacterium
TCGAAGGGGTTATTATCGATAGCTGCGTTAAAAGTGACAATCCTGAATTAAGGAAGGCCCAGGCACTCAATTTGCCCGTCCATTCAATTCCCGATATAATTCTCAAACAATCCCTTGACAAGCAACGCCTGGTGGTTATTGGGAACCATGGCAAGACTACTATAACCCTGTTGATCGTCCATGTGTTGAATTTTCATCATCGGAAATTTGACTTTGTGTTGAGCGCGCCTGTCCAAGGATTTGATAATCAAGTAAAGCTTTCAGATGCGCCGCTCATAATTATTGAGGGTCAGGACATTATGGCTTCATGCCTGGATTCCACTCCGCAGTTTTTACGGTACCAGCATCACATCGGGGTTATCAGTGGTGTCGAATGGCAGGAATCCGAAGCCTACCCGACCAGGGAGGAATACATCAAACAATTTGCGCTGTTTGCCTCTTCCACACCTAAAGGTGGAGTTCTCGTGTATGTTGAATTTGATCCCGTCATCGCCATACTATCAAGTTTGAACAAACCGGATGTAGTGCTTGTACCCTACAAAACCCACCCCAGCTCTGTCGATGGCGGTAAGGAGATGTTACTCACCCCCGGTAAACAACAAGTACCCCTGAAAATTTCAGGCAAACACAACCTTCAGAACATCAGTGCCGCCCAGGAAGCACTGAAGAGAATAGGCATCACTGCTGAAATGTTTTATCAAGCTATCCCGAGCTTCGAAGGGATGCGTAATTAGTCCCCTTTAGTTATTTCAACATGAAACTCAACCTTAAAATACCCTTGTGTTTTTTTGATCTCGAAACAACGGGTGTCAACATTGCGCAAGACCGCATTGTGGAGATTGCTGTCATAAAGCTAATGCCCAATGGGGAAGTCCAGAAAAAGCACAATTTAGTAAACCCTACGATCCCCATTCCAGCCGAATCCTCCGCCATCCATGGAATCAAGGACGAGGATGTAAAGGACAAGCTCACTTTTAAGGAACTGGCCAGGGATTATGCTAAATTCTTTGAAGGTTGCGACCTCAGTGGATTTAACATTCTGAAGTTTGATGTGCCTGTACTCGTTGAGGAATTCCTCCGTGCTGGCGTTGACTTTGATTATTCGCGAAAGCGCATCATCGACTCCCAGCGAATTTTTCATTTGATGGAGAAAAGGAATCTATCGGCGGCCTTTCAGTTCTATTGTCAGAAAAAACTGGAAGGCTCCCATACCGCCGAGGCCGACACGCAAGCTTCGATGGAGGTACTTCTGGCCCAGGTGGAGCGCTACGAAAATCAGGAAGTAACCGATGGCCTCGGTCATCCGTTGGGTTTGATGAAGAATGACCTGAATGAACTCAACAAGTTTACCTCGGCTTCGATGATTGACCTTGCCAACAGAATGGTGCTCAATGGCAGCGGTGAAGCGATATTTAATTTCGGAAAACATAAGAATAAGAGTGTGCTGACCGTATTAAAGGACGAGCCCTCCTATTATGACTGGATGATGAAAGGGGATTTTTCATTGGATACCAAACGACGGCTTACAGAGATCAAGTTGAGTGCATTGAAAAGCAATCGGTAGTCTGTAATCGGTAATCAGTATTATCTGGACAACTTCGCCTTTCGACATTCAGAATTCGATATTCCGTACTAAAGAAAATATTAAATATCCAATATCAAATGATGAATGATGAAGTTGGGTATCTCTACTTCTTATAGTATCTCATCGCTTCCGGTATCCACCCCTGAAGATCTTTGATACGTGTCTCATGCGATGGGTGAGTTGACAGGAATTCGGCCGGTTGTTGGCCTCCACTCAAGGTACTCATCCGTTCCCAGAAAGTCGGGGCCTGGTTAGGATCGTAGCCGGCCATCGACATAAATATCAATCCCATGTGGTCAGCCTCCGATTCATGCTCCCTGCTGAATTTCAACATTCCAATATTCGTGCCTGCACCCACCGCCTGCATAAGAAGCTGCGAACTCTCTGTCGGCCTCTGGCCTAATGCGATGCTCAGAACATTCATTCCCAATTGAGCGGCCATCTGCTGGCTCATTCGCTCACGACCATGATTCGCAATGGCGTGGGCCACTTCATGACCCATGACGATGGCAATGCCGGTCTCATCTTTACAGATGGGTAAAATCCCTGTGTAGAATGCTACTTTTCCACCAGGCATACACCAGGCGTTCGCTGTCTTGGGATCATCAATGAGATTGAACTCCCACTTGAAACCTTCCAATTCAGTAGACTTGCCCGCAGCGGACATATACTGCTCGACAGCTTTCTCAATGCTAGTTCCTACCCGCTTGATAGTCTCTGTTTCTATATCGCTTGTTGAAATTGGTCCCTTACTTAATACCTCCTGATATTGTTGAGCCGCCATAGGTACCAGCTCGGCATTGGACACAAGGTCCAGTTGCTTTCGTCCGGTAACTGCCACGGTAGAACAGCCATAGAGAATGACTAATCCAGCCAGAAGAGAGGTTACCTTTTTCATGCGTACTAGAAAATTTAATCTCAAAGGTAAAGACCCGAAGGTAATAATTGTGCTAAAAAGCGACATAAAGATTCGTCAACACTCGATTTGTTAATAGCTTTGCAGTAAAATTAAGGTCCATGAGGATATTCGCAATCGGCCGCAACTACGCCGAGCACATCAAAGAGTTGAACAATGAAAAGCCGGATGAGCCCGTGATTTTCACCAAGCCTGACACGGCAATCCTGCGCAACAACGCACCATTCTACTATCCTGACTTTTCGAAAGACGTCCACTATGAGGTGGAACTGGTGTTGAAAATAGGAAAAGATGGAAAAAACATTGAGGAGAAATTTGCCAATAAATACTACGACTCCATTGGCATTGGTATCGACTTCACGGCACGGGACCTCCAGCAAAAAGCCAAGGAGAAGGGATTGCCGTGGGATATAGCCAAAGGGTTTAATGGCTCTGCTCCCATCTCAGAAAAATTCATTCCAATCGGAAATTTTAAGGATCTGGAAAACATCAACTTCAAGCTGGAGATCAATGACCAGTTAAAGCAGCAAGGCAACACCAGCCTGATGCTATTCAGGTTTGATTTCATTATAGCATACTTATCGAAATTTTTTACGCTAAAAACCGGCGACCTGATTTTTACCGGCACACCCAAAGGCGTGGGCGCTGTAACCGTTGGAAATAAACTATCCGCATACATTGAAGATGAAAAGCTGTTGGAATTTGAGGTTAAGTAGCATCTATTTTTTAGCGGCAATTCCTTGCTGCGTGTTTGGACAGTTCAACGAGGCTGAGGTCCATAGGTCCGTCGGCGCCGGAATCAGCGGCTACGTGTTCCCTATCAATCCTGGGCAACCAAATTACCTGGCAGGCACCATGGGTGAATTGCGAAACACTCACTTTCACGGTGGAATAGACATCAGGACCAACAATAGAATCGGCGTTCCAGTACTGGCTACGCAAGACGGCTACGTAGTACGGGCAAACGTAAGCGCTTTTGGCTACGGTACTTCATTGTTTGTAAACCATCTCGATGGAAAGACATCCGTCTATGGGCACCTGGAAAAATTTAACGGCAAGATTGGACCGTACGTCAAGCAACAGCAATACGACCGAAAGAATTTTGAAATTGACCTGGTTTTTCGTCCTGATGAATTTCCGGTAAGGCGGGGAGATACCATTGCCTATTCTGGGAACACCGGATCATCTTCCGGACCGCACCTGCATTTCGAAATCCGTGACGGAAATTATGTGCTAAACCCATTGAAGTTTGGGTATACAGAAATAAAAGACAACATCGCTCCGTCCGCGCAGAAAATAGCCTTGCGCACGCTTGACATTAACTCAAGGATCAACGATCGGTTCGGAAGGTTTGAGTTTTCGTTGATAAAAAAATCACCCACTGAATACATCCTGCCCGTCTCCATATTGGCTCATGGGCGCATCGGTGTCGAACTGTTGGCCAATGACCGTATGGATGAATCCTCTGCACGCTGTGGTATCAATTACATCGAGATGTTTGCTGACAGCCAGAAGGTTTTTTCACAATTCATTGAAAAGGTTGACCTTGAGGAAACTCGATCGATACTGGCGTTGATGGATTACAAAACCCTTGAAACCAGGGGTAAACGTTTCAATAAACTTTACATAGACGAAGGGAATCGTCTCGATTTCTACAAAGCACAAAATGAAGGCGTCATTTTAGTGAATGGCAAGGATCGTTCGATCCGGATTTCATTGAAGGATGAATTTGGGAATGAAAGCAATGCCCGCTTACTTTTGAAAAGCATCCCCCTTTCAGATGAAATGGTGCTGGCCACCAGGAGACCAATTACTATTGAATCAGACTTAATGGAAAATCTGCTGATGGTGACATCGAAAGCATGTGAATCCTCCAACAAATTGACCCGTTATGCCAAGGGACAGCCCAGCGAGATGAATTACACCTACAAGGGTGCTAACCAGAATGTATATCTAATTAATCTGCAAAAGTATCAGCCTGACTCCGTACGCACCTGTGGAGGCGTCCTGGTGTTCCACTTCAAGGATGTGGTGCCAACAACAGAATACATATACTATAGCGATTGGGCCGATGTGCAATTCCCTGAAAATTCGTTGTACGACACGCTCTTTTTAAACGTTAACCACAGGATAGAAAATGAGCGGGAAACATTCATCATTGGCCAAAGAACCGTACCCATTCATAAAAATCTCCTGGTGACGCTTAAACCTACACTCTCACCAAACGTAAATAATAACTTCTCTGTGTACCGCAAGGAAAGAAATAGATATAGCTATATGGGCGGTGAGTGGAGTAATGGCAGGGTTAAATTTTACACGCATGAATTGGGAGAATTTACCTTTCTTACAGATAGCCTGGCTCCCACCATCACCCGGATTAGACTCGACGGTCAAACTGCGCGGTTTCGTATCCGCGACGGATTGTCAGGAATAGCCTACTACGAAGCCAATGTTAGCGGTAAGTGGCTGTTGATGAATTACGACTTTAAATCTGGCATCCTCAAGTCGGAGCGACTCGATTCAACCCCGCTGAAGGGCGACTTTGAACTCAAGGTGGTAGACCGCGCCGGTAATGAAAGAATCTTCAAACAAAAAATCCTTTAACTATGGCACTCACCGTTGGCACCAAGGCACCAGATTTTAGTACAACCGATCAGGACGGAAAAGTAGTGAGCCTCTCTGCGCTCAAAGGAAAAAAAATTGTTCTCTACTTCTACCCCAGAGACATGACGTCAGGCTGCACCGCCGAGGCATGCAGCCTTCGGGACAACTATTCTGTTCTGCAAAAAGCAGGTTATCATATCTTCGGAGTGAGTACTGATACAGAGAAATCGCATCAAAAATTCATTCAAAAAGAAAAACTTCCCTTTCAGCTTCTTGCAGATACTGACAAGTCCGTTCATAACAAATACGGAACATGGATAGAGAAATCCATGTATGGCAGAAAGTACATGGGCACAGCGCGGGTTACCTATGTTATCAATGAGAATGGTGTGATCACGGAGGTAATTGAAAAGGTTGATACCAAGAACCATGCTGTTCAGATTCTGGGCGGTAACACTGTAGTCGCTAAAGCCATTGCCAAACCGTCTAAGAAAAAGGCTCCAAAGAAAGTTGTGAAGAAAGCAGCAAAGAAGACAGCCTCTAAGGCGGCCAGAAAAAAGAAATAGGCCTCTGCTACCTGATATCAGAGCCCCGTTTAAACTTTCAAACAATTTTTTTTATTACTCCCTTTGAGTGATTTTAAATTTATGCAAGCGCTTGGGAGGGGTGCCAGGCAACGCTATCTTCACAAAAAAAATTAAAGAATGCCCACGCCAGACATTATAAAACTGAAGAAGCTCTGCTCCCAGATTCGCAGGGATATTGTTCGCATGGTGTACAATTGTCAATCCGGGCACCCGGGCGGTTCTCTTGGCTGTACGGAGTTTTTTGTGGCCCTGTACTTTCATGTTCTGAAGCACAATCCTCAGTTCTCGATGGATGGCAAGGGTGAAGACTTGTTCTTTCTTTCGAATGGTCATATCTCTCCCGTTTGGTACGCCACCTTGGCCAGGTCCGGTTATTTCGATGTGAAAGAACTCTCCACTTTCCGCATGCTCAATTCAAGACTTCAGGGGCATCCTGCCACCTACGAACATTTGCCCGGTGTACGCGTAGCCTCCGGCTCGTTGGGACAAGGTCTTTCAGTGGCCATCGGTGCGGCGCTGGGCAAGAAGCTCAACCATGACGACCGACTGGTTTATGTGCTGATGGGCGATGGAGAACAGCAGGAAGGCCAGGTATGGGAGGCGAGCATGTTTGCCGCCCATAACAAGGTAGATAACCTGATCGCCACGATCGACTACAACGGTCAGCAGATTGATGGGCCCGTGGACCAGATCCTTTCCTTAAAAAATCTGAAAGCCAAGTGGGAAGCCTTTGGGTGGACTGTGATTGAAAGCAACGGGAACAATCTCATAGAACTTATCGCGGCGTTAGAGAAAGCAAAGAGCTTGACCAACCAAAGCAAGCCAGTGCTCAATCTGATGACCACAGTCATGGGCAATGGTGTGGACTTTATGATGGGACATCACAAGTGGCATGGCGTAGCGCCCAATGAAGAAGAGTTCAAAAAAGCAATGGGCCAGTTGGAAGAAACTCTCGGTGACTTTTGAGAGTCATTTTTGCGATCACTAAATGTACAAAAGAATTTTTCGATTTATTGGTTTTGGAATTGGGGCTCTTGCCTTGCTGGTTCTTATCCTCGGAATGGCCTGGTACAAATCGGATATCTCCGTACAGGATCTCGAGGCAAAGTACTTAACTCCTGAATCGTCTTATATCAATATCCTTGATGCCAGGATGCACGTACGGCAGCGCGGCACCGGGCCGGCCGTTTTTTTAATTCACGGCAGCTTTGCATCGCTTCACACATGGTCTGCCTGGGAGAATGAGTTGAGCAAGTCGTTCAGGACCATTTCTATGGATCTGCCAGGTCATGGATTGACAGGCCCCAGTCCGTCAAGAAGCTATTCTACCGATGACTATGAGAAGCTGGTGATGGTGCTGGCCGACAATCTTGGTATTGACACCTTCTATGTCGCGGGCAATTCTATGGGTG
>JAYWDR010000096.1:0-7104 GCA_043779735.1 Cyclobacteriaceae bacterium
TCTAAAAAACTCGTCTGACAAATCACAGATTTTCGTCGTCAGAAAGTCACAAAGCGACCTGGGATCTAATCAAAGGGGTTATTTCTGCCTTGGCGAGGATTGCTCCGACCCATCACAGGACCAGTTTTTGAGGAAAATCGAGCCCGGAGAGACCCTTACAAACCTTTACTATGTTGTAGAAACAGGCCTTGTGGTAGCAGTTAACTCCTTCCGGTTTGAAGTATTTTCGCGTGGAAATCCGGCTATTGTCCTAGAGCATTCTATTTCTCTTGCCGTAGAAGAAAAACCTGCGAAATCGCTCGTTTTCCAATCAAAAGACATTACAATCCATGATGTGTATCCAAATCCTGTGAGTGACCAGGCTACCATTGACTATCGCATTCACAATGAATCAATCAAGGCAAAAGTGGTTATTCATAACATTTTAGGCAGTCCGGTCGGCCATTATGATCTGTCGGTCTTTGAAAGCAAAGTTAAAATACAGTCTGATGAGCTAACCTCGGGGGTTTACTTTTATACAGTATATCTGAATGACGTAGGCGTACTTACGCGCAAACTGGTGGTGAGGAAATAATTCCTCCATCCGGTCGTTTCACAATAGATTTTCAGATATGGGTGTCTGAATTGTATATTTGCGGCCTTCTTTATGGCTAGGAAACTGTTAACAGGGTTTGGGGTTGCTATTTGCTTGCTGTTGGTAAACTCTTGCAGTAGTAAATTCCGTAGGATTCAAAAAAGCGAGGACTGGCGCATTAAATATGACGCTGGGCTCAACTACTATAGCAAGAAGGATTACTACCATACCGCCTTGTTATTTGAGGAAATTCTCCCCGTAGTAAGGGGCTTGCCTGAAGGCGAAAAAGTAGAGTTTTATCTCGCGTATTGCCAGTACTATGAAAGGACCTATTTACTGGCGTCCAATCAATTCAAGACGTTTTACGAAACGTATGGACGCAGCACTTTGTCACAAGAAGCCTATTTTATGTATGCCTATGCGCTCTATGTGACCGCGCCTGCTTCTAACCTTGATCAGAAAAACTCGATCGAAGCGATGGATGCTATGCAGAACTTTTTGAATCAATACCCGAACAGCAAGTTTCGTGACAAATCCGTTGAAGTGATCACTGCCAGCCAATTAAAACTGGAGACCAAGGGTTATGAAAATGCAAAGCAATATTTAAAAATAAAAAGCTATAAAGCGTCAATTATTGCTTTTGACAATTTTAAGAAGACTTTCCCCGATTCAAAGCACTTGGAAGAATTCGCCTATCTAAAGGTAGTAGCTGAGTACAAATTCGCTCATCAGAGTTTTCAAAAGCTACAACTGGAACGCTTCAGCCACGTGGTAGCACTCTACCAGGAATTGGTGGATAATTTTCCAAACAGCACTTATCTGAAAGAAGCACAGAGTATGTATACCGACAGTCTGAATCAAATTAATAAGTTAAAAACCAACAAAAATTCCTAGTACCATGCCCAATCAACCCTCCATAATTACTCGTGACATCGACAAGATTGCAGCACACACCGGCAACGTGTACGAATCAGTTGTTGTTATTTCAAAGCGCTCGCGTCAGATCGCTATCAACATCAAAGAAGAGCTTAACAACAAGTTGGCTGAGTTTGCTACCACCGTTGATAATCTTGAAGAAGTATTTGAGAACCGCGAGCAGATCGAAATTTCCAAATTCTACGAGCGACTTCCGAAGCCCACTACAACATCGTTGGAGGAATTCACAGAAGGAAAAATTATGTACCGCAGACGTTCCGAAGAAGTGAAGCCTGAGCTTTAGTATGCTGAAGGGCAAGAAAATCTTGCTGGGTGTCACAGGTAGCATTGCAGCCTATAAAGCTGCTCACCTTACGCGGCTGTTGGTCAAACAGCAGGCGGAGGTAAAAGTGATAATGACTCCCGCTGCAATGGATTTTATCACACCCTTAACGCTTTCCACGCTTTCTCATAATCCTGTCCTCTCTCAATTTCAAAAAAAAGAGACGGGGGAATGGAACAATCATGTTGAGCTAGGCCTATGGGCCAATGCCCTAGTCATCGCCCCTGCAAGCGCTAACACCCTTGCCAAAATGGCTAACGGTTTATGCGACAATTTGCTGCTGGCAACATACTTGTCTGCCAGGTGCCCAGTATTCTTTGCCCCCGCCATGGACATGGACATGCTCGAACATCCCTCCACACGGCGCACTATTTCAAGTCTCACTCAGTTTGGCAATTATCTGATCGAATCCGGCGTGGGCGAGCTGGCCTCAGGGCTATCCGGTCTTGGCCGCATGGCCGAGCCAGAGGAGATCATCGGTCAGTTGGAAAACTTCTTTTCCAATAAAAAAAAACTTTCCGGTAAGAAAGCCCTTGTAACAGCCGGGCCGACATACGAAGCCATCGACCCTGTTCGTTTTATCGGAAATCATTCAAGCGGAAAAATGGGATTCGCAATCGCAGAAGCATTGGCACGACAGGGCGCATTGGTTGACCTGGTTGTTGGGCCGACTCAACAGAGTACCATCCAGCATGGGATTACAGTCCATCCTGTCACCTCCGCCGAGGAGATGTTTGTCCACTGCAAAGAAATTTTTCCTACCAGTGACATAGTCGTCCTTTCTGCTGCCGTCGCCGACTATAAACCTGTCAAGGAAGCGGATCAGAAAATAAAGAAAACCGATGGCCCTCTCACTTTAGAATTGACCAAGACACACGATATAGCCGCTGAACTTGGCAAGATGAAAAGTAACGGGCAGGTGATCGTTGGCTTTGCCCTAGAGACAGAAAATGAAAAAAGTAATGCCGAAAAAAAACTCCATGGCAAGAATTTTGATTTCATCGTCTTAAACTCCCTCAACGACAGCGGTGCAGGGTTTGGACACGACACAAACAAAATCGAAATCATTAGTCGTAAAAATGGTTCAACCAAATTTCCTTTGAAGACAAAGAAGGAAGTGGCAAACGATATTGTTGCGGCTATTATAGAGCACCAGCATGAATAAGATTCTTCTTACCGGACTTATGTATGGGGCGCTGTTGTACGCCAACGGCCAGGAGCTTAATTGTAAGGTGACGGTCAATGCAGACCAAATTCAGACATCCGATCGTGGTATCTTTAAAGACATGGAACGCGGCATTGCCAATTTCATGAATACCCGCAAATGGACTACCGATACGTACAAAAGCTATGAGAGGATCAACTGCGGCATATTTCTTAACATCAGTCGCATGCCGTCCATCGGCTCCTTTGTTGCCAGTGCCCAGATCACGGTGGCCCGGCCTTCCTTTAATACCAACTACGAAACAGTCCTATTCAACTTCGCCGATCGGGAGTGGGAGTTTGAATACATCGAATCTCTGCCTTTAGAGTACAATGACAACGCCTACATCAATAACCTCACTTCCATGCTAGCCTATTATGCTTATATCATCATAGGAATGGATTCCGATTCATTTAGCGAAAGAGGTGGCGACCCATACTTCCAAAAAGCGCTGACTGTAGTAAACAATGCCCAATCATCCAACCGGCCTGGCTGGCAATCCATCGGGAGCAACCGTAATCGTTATAACCTGATTGAAAACATCAATAATCCTCAGATGGCAGAACTGCGCAAGAACACGTATAAATACCATCGTCTGGCCCTTGATACCTTCGACAAGGCCCCGGATGAAAGCCGGCAGACCATATTGACGGTATTGAAGAACATCAAGAATGTGTGGCAAATTTACCCGAATTCCATATTTATCATCTCCTTCTTTGATACCAAGGCCAACGAACTGGTCAATATTTTTTCCGAAGGCAACCTGGGCGTCCGACGTGAAGCCTTTGACATCTTGTCCGCCATTGATCCCAAACGGAATATCTACCAAAAGATTATCTCGTCAAATTAGATTCCCTTCTTAATTTTGGCCAGATATGCTCCGGCAGTTGACCATAAAAAATTACGCCCTGATTCATCATTTGGAGATGTTCCCATCTCAGCAATTGACAGTAATCACCGGTGAAACAGGTGCCGGAAAATCTATTATGTTGGGCGCAATCGGCCTTTTGCTGGGAAACCGGGCTGACACCAAAGTGCTGTGGGATGAATCAAAGAAGTGTATAACAGAAGGCACCTTTGATATCAAGCCATACCGGCTTAAGACACTGTTTGAAGAACATGACCTCGACTACAATGATCAAACGGTCATCCGACGTGAGATAAGCCCGGGAGGAAAAAGTCGAGCCTTCATCAATGATACTCCTGTTACCCTGGAGGTGATGCGCAAGATCGGCAGCCAGCTAATGGATGTGCATTCACAACACGAAACACTGGAGTTGGGCAGCCACCGGTTTCAGTTGTCGCTGGTCGATAGTTATGCAGGACATGCATCCCTCCTCTCCGGCTGTCAGGCAGCCTGGCGAAATTACGTCCAGTCAAAAAAAACATATGATACTCTGGTTGCTGAATCTGCGAGATTGAAGAGTGAATATGATTTCATAAAATTTCAGTTGGATGAGCTTCAGGTGGCCTCACTTCGGGCAGGCGAACAGGAAGAACTTGAATCAAGTCTCAAAATCGGAGAGCATGGGGAGGATATCAAAATGCGACTGAGCCAACTGCTTGCGGCCCTGAGTCAAGGAGAGGCCTCCGCACTGTCAATCCTGGCAGCATCCATAGGCCTTCTTCAACCAGTAAGGACATATTCAAGTCAATATGAACAGTTGGCGCAACGCCTCGACAGCCTTCGGATAGAACTGAAGGATATCCAGGCTGAAGTGGAACAGGAGGAAGAACTTATCGAATTCGATCCTAAGAAAACCAAACAGATACAGGAAAGGCTTGACATGATTTACACCTTGATGCAAAAACATCGCACGAAGGACATCAACGAATTGTTGCAATTACAGGAAAAACTGGAGACACAGGCGCAAAAAACCATCAACCTTGATGAAAATCTGGCTGGTGCGGAACACCAATTTGAAGAAAATAAGAAAATACTTTTCTCTGCGACTGAAATACTCAGCGCCTCACGGGAAAAAGTCTTCCTGCCGCTATCAAAGCAATTGGTGAAGTTACTCCGCGACCTTGGCATCGCAGAAGCTGTCTTGCATATTGAATTATCAAAAATAGAGGTAGGACCACTTGGCACCGACCAGGTTGAAATACTCTTTAGCGCTAACAAAGGAATACCACCCCGAGCACTTGTAGAAGTTGCCTCCGGCGGTGAGTTTTCAAGGCTAATGTTTTGTGTGAAATATGTCATGGCTGAAAAGACTGCCTTGCCCACCTTGGTGCTGGATGAAATTGATACAGGTGTCTCCGGAGAAATTGCGATGCAGTTGGGAAAAATGATGAGGGGCATGGCACAGCGGCACCAATTGATAACCATCAGTCACCTTCCTCAAATAGCGGCCAGGGGTGACCAGCACTTTCTGGTATATAAAGACAATTCCAGCCTCAAGACGGTGAGCGAAATAAAGTCATTGTCAAAAGAAGAGCGGATTGAAGAAATTGCGAAGATGATCGGGGGCGCCAAGCCCTCCGCACTTGCCCGGGGGAATGCGAAGGAATTGCTGGAAGACAGGTCGTAGTTGGCCTATATGCTTTATCCCTATTTCTGCTTGTACAACATGATTGATCCGCTAACTTGCTTACAAACTCTACCCACGTGAATGAATTGTTGAAAAAAACCAAGCTTATTGGACTCGCCCTTGGGCCGATACTATTCTGTCTTATCTTTTTCATGGTCACACCCGGGGTGCTTTCTGAAAAAAGCATCATTGTCCTGGCCTTAGGCGCCTGGATGGTAACCTGGTGGGCGACGGAGGCCATGCCCATTCCCGTCAGCGCTCTTTTGCCTATGGTAATCTTTCCGCTGATGGGTGTCTCTACGGCAAGAGAAGCTTCTGCGCCTTATGGGGATCCGATCATATTTTTATTTATGGGCGGATTTATCCTGGCCCTCGCCCTCGAACGGCACAACCTTCATCAGCGCATTGCCCTAAGCCTTATACGTTTAACCGGTACCAGTGGGAATGGTATCATCCTTGGGTTCATGTTGTCAACAGCATTGATCAGCATGTGGATCAGTAATACGGCCACGGCCATTATGATGCTGCCCATTGCCGTCTCGGTAACATCCCTGCTGGCAAAAGAATCAGGACAGGAGAACGATCCTCACTTTAAGAAATTTGCGACCGGACTTATGCTCTCCATCGCCTATGCGGCAAGTATTGGGGGCATGGCCACCATCATTGGAACACCACCCAATGTAGTGATGGTGGGCTTCATGAAACGTTTCTACAACCTGGACGTGAGCTTCTCCCAGTGGATGATCATGGGTATACCGCTAATGCTACTGTCGCTCACAGCCTGCTATCTTCTTATCACGAAGGTTTTATTTAGAAATAATCTTCCCTCCATTAAAGGCTCACGAGAATTGATTAACGGGAAACTTGAAGGGCTTGGAAAACTTTCTAATGAAGAGAGATCGGTGCTCCTGGTGTTTTCCATCACTTGCTTTTTCTGGATTTTCAGACAAAATATTAACATACTCATCGGTAAGAATCTGCTCGATGATACCACCATCGCGATGGCTGGGGGCATGCTGATGTTTTTGGTTCCGGTGAACCTTAAAGATCAAAAATTTCTGCTTGATTGGGGTGATATGAAAGAGTTGCCCTGGGGTATCCTCCTTCTCTTTGGCGGAGGCTTGTGCCTGGCTGATGGAATGGAAAAGTCCGGGCTGGTTCAGATTGTTGGTAGGTACTTCTCACAGCAGCCAGATATTCACCCCAGCCTGTTGATTTTTTCCCTCACCGCTATTTCCATGGGACTCACAGAACTAATGAGTAATGTAGCCCTGGTAACAATTTTTATCCCTGTAGTTTTTGGTGTTGCCGACGGATTTCATATGAACCCCATCTGGCTTGCCATGCCTGTTACATTTGCTGCAAGTTGTGCATTCATGATGCCAATTTCCACACCACCAAATGCAGTTCTATTTGCCAGCGGATATATTAAAATGAAAGACATGATCAAGACAGGCTTCTTCCTGAACCTATGTTGCCTGGCAATTATTACCATATTGTCTTTGACCGTGATGCAATGGATCTTCTGATGCTT
>JAYWDR010000097.1:0-2403 GCA_043779735.1 Cyclobacteriaceae bacterium
CATCATTGCCCATGGGCTTCGGATCTTTGACCTGAAATGCCCGGATGGCCGTGACATTGAAGAAGTAAATTATAAAAATGAAAAGAGAGAGTACCAGGAAAAGGAAAGTCCCCCAGCCTAGCAAATTATCGGCGATGTAAGCCAGTTCATAGCCCAGACCGCCGCTTAAAAAACTGATTTCGGTAGCGCCCGCAATGCTATGCGTGAGATAGCCCAACAACAAACTCAGCCACAATCCGGCGAACAGAGAAAAGATGAATGCAGAGAAGAAGGAAAGAAGCTCCCGCCTGAAAACAAGCCGAAATCCAATAAGAAACAAAAGTGGAGGGATGAAAAAGGAAGATATTCCAAACCAGCGGAAAATGAAGTAGTGAGACGTAATGGCGCCATAAAGGCCAAGCCAGTTGTCGGTCTCTTTTCCCGATTCCAATACACCGCTATCCCTGAGGCCTTCGACGACACTCTGGTCGGCTTTACCAGTAAACAGGTAAGAAAGGAAAGCCGTGAAAAGAAACAGGGAGACAATCAATAAAAAGAAACCAAACGCCAGATGGAACCTCGGATCTTTAAAAAAATCAAAATTTAAACGGAATTTTGATTTGGCGCCTTTGCTCTTCTTTTCTCTCTCGGGCTTCTTGAAAGTATTGGACTTGTAGGTGTTTTCAGCCATTTAAGTTTAAAAAGTATCCAAAACTAAAGAAAAACAGCGTAAGTATGTACAATGACCATGAGAATGTGTGGGTCTTTCCATAGGAATTCCGAGCAATGACCAAAAGGTACCGGAGACATTTTAACAGTCTACCTTAAACATTGGGCACAAAGGGCAATCCACTTGCAATATGTGTTTGCTTTTCTAATCTTCGGCATCTAATCCAATATCATGATTCGTACATTTTCTAAGATCTCACTGTTCATTGGCATTATTTCCCTTCTCGTGACCTGTTCGCCTGGGAAAGAAGGAAATTCCCAATATCCTGATGTAAAATTTCCTGTTGCAGAGAAAAGACCCTTTCAAATTGTTGCCAAGCACGGCCATAAGCGAATCGATAATTATTACTGGCTTAAGGAGCGCGAAGATTCTAAGGTGATCAGTTACCTGAATGCTGAAAACAAATACCTGGATACTATGATGGCCCACACCCGGCCGTTGCGTGAAAAACTTTACAACGAGATGAAGGGCCGGATAAAAGAAAAAGACGAATCAGTTCCCTATAAGGATGGAGATTACTTTTACTATACCCGTTTTGAAGAAGGGTATGACTATCCGATTTTCTGTCGGAAAAAGAGGATGCTGGAAGCCGCTGAGGAAATCATTGCCAATGGTAACGAACTGGGTAAGAACCAAAAATATTTTAATCTGAACATCGTACCCAGTCCAAAGCATGATCTCGTAGCCCTGTGCATGGACACCGTTGGCAGGCGGTTCTATACCATCAAATTCAAGAACATGACCACGGGCCAAATGATGTCTGATCAAATCGGAGGCACGACAGGCAATCTGGCATGGTCCAATGACAATCTCACAATTTTCTTTGGCAAGCAGGATCCAAATTCTCTTCGCGCCAATGAAATACACCGGCACACGCTGGGTAATGCTTCCAAAGATCAATTAATATACGAAGAGAAAGACCAGACTTTGTCGAGCTATGTAAACAAAACCAAGTCAAAAAAATATGTGATCATCAGCTCCGGTCGAACTGACGCCTCTTTCTCGCTGTATCTCGATGCTGACAATATCAACAGTAAGCCCGTGGTCATTGAGCCAATCCAAAATGATGTAGAATATAGTGTCGACCATGCCGGCGACAAGTTTTATATCCGCACCAACCTGAATGCAAGAAATTACCGACTGGTGGAAGCTTCCGTATCCAAACCGGCTAAGGAAAACTGGAAAGAGGTAATACCAAACCGCGAAAGTGTCTTCTTGCGCGGATTTGAATTATTTAAAAATTATCTGGCCGTGGAAGATGAAAGTGAAGGCCTTACCAAAATTCGTCTCATCAAATGGTCAGATCAATCAGAATCTACCATTGAATTTGGGGAACCGGCTTTTGTAGCCGGCATCGACAATAACCCGGAGTTTGACTCGAAAGTGATTCGCTACAACTATCAATCCATGACCACCCCTCCTTCCACGTACGACTACAATATTGAGACAAGGGAAAAAACACTATTAAAACAAAAGGAAGTGCTGGGCGGCTTTAACGCTGCTAATTATCAGACAGAACGTGTGATGGCTACTGCACGGGACGGAGCCAAAGTTCCAGTGTCGATTGTATACCGAAAAGACAAATTTAAAAAAGACGGCACAAACCCATGCCTGCAATACGCCTATGGGTCTTATGGTATAACTACCTATGCCACGTTCAGTTCTAACCGACTGAGTTTGCTGGATCGCGGATT
>JAYWDR010000098.1:0-2401 GCA_043779735.1 Cyclobacteriaceae bacterium
GCGGCAGAACCGTATCTAACAAAGCCGCTTGGACTCCTTTCATAGGACCATGCCAGAATGAGTGACACAGGAAAGAAGATCACCAGTAGAATCGTAACAAAGGTCAGCAGATTTTTGGGAGCGGACAGGGAATACACCAACAGGCTTGTTATTTTCCATATGAGCAGGCTTACGATCAGAGAGACCAGGCCTGCCTGAACTACACTGCGCCGTTTGACTTCCGCCATGAAGCGGGTTATGCCGCTACCGGTGGACTCGGTCTCAACGGGTTTTATCTCTTTATCACTTCTGGGTCTTAGCCCGGCCAGGATCTCTTTGATGGCGTTGGCTACTTTGTTGACATGGTCGCGATAGAAATGCTGCCTCGCATCCTTGATCGTGTTGTCATCCCTGGCCCTCAACGGACGGTTGACCCCCGGTTCCCTATAAATGAAATCTATCGCCCTTAGCACTCCGCCCATCTCATTTTCCAGGAGCGCTTTATCTTCAGCGTCCAAATCATGGATTCTTATGGGTAGGATTCTGCTCGCTACATTCCCGTTCCCCAGCTTTACATCCCTTCCGAACTGGTCTGCCCTGGCGAGTTTGTTGAAAGCGCAAAACTCATGCTGCCAGGCAAATGCTTTTGGATCGCAATAGGTTTGAGAGATGATAGGAATGAAAATCAGGCACTTCAATTTGCTTTCCAGGCTTTTGTCCACGTCATGGGTTTCGAGGAGGCCATCGTGGGGGTTTTCGTCGAAGTAGATGGAGATGTCCTCTTTGAAGGTGGCTTCGAGTTCTGCTTTGAGTGCATTGACAAACTCCGTCACCCACCGATCGCCTTTGTTGTCTTTTTGGCGGTAGGAGATGAAGATGTCGTATTCGTACCCGGGGAGGAGGGAGGGCATTTTCAAATATACTAATTCGGCTATTAGCTTTTGGCTGTTGGCTTTTGGCAGTACATGTGAATCCAACGTTGACATCCATCAAATCAGCGCTCGCGTGAACCTCTGCGCATTCTCCTTGCATGCCTGCCGGTCAGGCAGGTACTTCTGTGAAATAGCGGCTGTTACACGGAGGTTGGCGGAGGTTTCACAGAGTCCCGATCGCTATCGGGACGCGGAGGTGGTTGGTTACTTCTTCCCATGTCTCTTCAAAAACTTATCCATCGCCTCCTTATACACCTGGTGCTTGTATTTGCCGTCAACTGGTTTCTCTTTACCGCTTTCAGCATAGCGGACCAATTCCAGGTAGTCTTTAGGCCGATCGGCATTTTCAATTTCAGGAATGAAAGATACAAGCGTCAATCCGGTGTAGAGGGCTGAAGAAAGGAAGAAAATGAAAAGTAAACCTGCCTTGTTTTTTGAGTTGGTTGTAAATTGAAAGAGAGTAATGGTTTTGCCGGATTTTTCGAATTGGCGCCGGCGCACTACGGACCACAGAAATGGAAGGGATGCCAGCATGCCCATCGCGCCAAAAGCCGTAGACCAGATCAAATTGATGTTCCTGGAGGTAAGGGCCAGCAGGAATAAAAGAAGTGAAGCATAAAAGTAGGCCATATTCCTGGCCAGTCCGGGACTTTCTTTTTTAGTGCTGTTGAAGATTCCGGTACCAATCGACAGGTAAACCAGTACCAACGCTCCGCAAACCACAAGAAAAATCATTTCTCCATTTGTCAGGTAGATATACGAGGCCCTGAAGCCGAACAGAACAAGCAATGAGGACAGCAGGAAGGGCTCCATCAGGCCCGGCAGGCTTTTTCTGTCAAGGTTGGAAAAATCATCAATCAATCTCCAGATCAGTTGGGCCAGGTAGAGAAAGGCCAGACCAAAACAGGCTGTGCCCATGAAAGTGAATCCGTAGGCATTCTTGGCCATAGCTGCAAACACGCCGATGATGAGCATTGCAATGAGCAGGGATTGGATAATCTTGTCAAGTTTCATAGCCAGTCAATTTGCGGAGAGGTCGTTTTGGAACCAGGTGAAGTTTGTATCGCTAACAACAGCTTTATAATAGCCCGACCATTCACCGGCATTATTCCCTCTTCTCAGGTTTTCTCTCATCAATATGTTGTGATAGCATCCCAGCCGGTCGCTGGCGCTTGCCAGGTCAGGGACTGCTTCTCGCGCCTTATAATTCTCATTCAGTTGAGCATAAGCATCTACCATCGTCAAGACGCCAAAGAACCTGTTAAATGCGTTCATCGATCCAATGTATTCAAGGGCGGCACTCCGACCTTTCCGGTCATTTTGCAGGGCTAATTCCTCCACTACTTCAAGCCGAAAATCCCTGGAGTCGGATTGGAATGCTTTGACCCTGTTCAACTCAGCCCTGGCCGAGTCGGCAAATCTGGAACCTTCTTTAGATTTTTGATTAAGCAGACAAATTGATGCCAGCCTGCCATAGGCTGTTATGCGAT
>JAYWDR010000099.1:0-2398 GCA_043779735.1 Cyclobacteriaceae bacterium
ATCTGGCTATTGGCTATCCACGCGCTCTTGCTTTTCATTTCCGCATCTGATGGTAGCCAGTAGCCCAATTCTTTTTGTTTTTCCCAGACTCCGTGGCCGGCGTAAAAAACAAGCACGTTGTCATTTTCTCCCGTTTCATTGGAGAGCTTGTCAAATGCATCGATAATACTTTGTCGCGTAGGGTCCTTCAGCAAGATGACGTCAGCAGGATCGAATGTGTATTTCTTTGTAAGCATATCATACACCAGTTGAGCATCCCGTGTGGGATTTTCCAACGACTGGAGACCCGCGCCTTCATTCTTATATTTCGAAACCCCCATGATCAGGGCGCGGTATTTTCTTTGCACATTATCCATTATTGGCTTACCTGAATAGTCAACCGCAACTGCGTTTGTTTTCTCTTTTAAAGTCTGGCTAAATAGCGCGAGTGGAAGAAACAATAGAAGCCATAGATTAATCTTTTTCATATACACAAATTTTTAGTGTAACACCGTCTCTTGAAATTCAAGGAGAATCGAAATGCTCATTTATCCCCTATCGCTTTAAAATCTTTTTAGTAATTGACTGATTGCCTGCCCGAATTCTTACAAAATACAGGCCGGAGCTTTGTTGATCACTTTTCCACACCCAGTTGCCAACACCAGGTTGACTCGTTTGCATTTGTGAAACCCGGGAGCCAACAGAATTGTAGACTTCGATTTCAGCACTATTAGCATTCACGTCTTTGGGCAAGGCATACCCGATTGTAACTTCATCTGAGAATGGATTGGGGAAAGGGTCATAAAGGAAGATTTCATTTGGCAACAATTCCTCCTTCACAAATTCATCATTACCGAAGACTACCTTAAAATCTTTCGAAACCGCACGATTGAATTCATAGTGACCTTGTAAACTCATGTTTGTAACCTTGTGCAACACCACATCGAGCAAATATATCTCTTTGGCCTTTCCGAAATATGAGTTATCCCAACCCAATGAGGCATTTTCTTCTTTGAGATTTGACTCCACCGTAAACCCCCAAACATAGTTTTCAGAAGTTTGTACAACATCTTTTGTATAGGTCATCCCAACATATTTCTTGGGAAATTTCACTTCGAGGTATTCAATAAAGCGGGGCGAATTAAAATCGTCATGGAGGTCAAATCCCTCCTTAGCTTCCGGGTGCATGCCAAAGCCCCCCAGTTTGTATTCAACGTCCGCGTCTTTCAGATTGAATAGGATCTCCCAGAAAGGTTGATCGAGTGAGTTTTCAATTTTACTTTTTTCAATAGAAACCTGGCGGCCGCCCTGCTTAGGAAGATTTTTTGCAACAGGAATTTTTATAGCTGTTCCATTTGGTCCAAGATATTTTACAAAACCTCCTTCAAAACTTTTCAGTACGTCCCGATTGTCCATGCCTCCACGAAAGACCCTAATTAAGCTGCCGTTTTCTCCAAGGTTAGCTGCCTGTGATGGATTGGCGGCAATTACATCGGCCCAGGAAATATCAAAGTTGTATGGGTTGCCAATCTGGTTCCAGCCAGTGTTAAGTGTGACAGTGAAAGGGGTATTGGTACTTACGTTAACTGTTGTACCCGGGCCAGTGTTAAGAGGCGAACTGAAATTGGCAGCAATAAACCAGTAACCCACACCGGGCATAAGAGCCGAACTCCCGGTCAGTTCACTAAAGCCGGCACCATTGTACTTGAACATGCGCCAGCTGGTAGGATCATAGTCATTCAGCACACCGGTGAAAACATTGTTAGCTGTATTAAAATCAAGGACCAGAGGGATGGCAATAATGCGGTAGTTAATGGCCTCTTTTCCTGCGGCACTAGCAGGGTATGATGTGATCGGCAAAAAGGGATGTTTAATAGCGGTTTTGTAAAGCATTTGATAGGCCGAATTGTCCAGGCCTGCGCCGTTCGTGACGAGGTATTTGAACTCTACGCCCAATTCAGTCACGTCGGCAGAGGAGGGTATCGTGGCTACATACATGGAGCCTGCTGAGAGCGTCATGTCAAGGGATGTAAAATTACTTGACGCTGCCCCGGCGATGGGGCGATACTGAATTTTTGCGCTGAAGATGCCCGATTCATTATCCGTGAAAATCGCTGAGGCCTGGATGGGAGTATTAGGGGCAATGGTTGTGGGCGAGTTGGGGGCAGAGACTACGGGAGGGGTTATATCGGAACTGGCGGGATTCCCCAAGGCATTACTCACCAAGTAATTCTCTAATCCGATAGTACCATTATATTCAAAAACAAAAAAACCATAGATTGTGGCCGGCTGAATATCGGTCACAGTAACTGAATTTCCAGATCCGTTATAGACCACATAATTTCCACTTAGACTTGCACCGAGTGAGAAAGATGATGACGCCGCATACGTTACACCGTCTACAGGCGCTTGATTTACC
>JAYWDR010000100.1:0-2398 GCA_043779735.1 Cyclobacteriaceae bacterium
ACCAAAAAAGCCTCGCAGGATACAAGGCTTTCTTTTCATGTTCAAATGGCATTGATGCTGCCCTGACTTTCGTTAATCACGACTTCCACCCAAATACAGCATCACATAGTAGACAAGGGTGGTGATCGCACCAATGGCAGCCACAACATAAGTCATGGCAGCCCATTTCAGAGCGTCTTGGGCCATATCATACTCTTGCGCTGTGACAATATTTCGTGTCTTGACCCACGCCAAGGCCCTCCGGCTCGCATCAAACTCCACTGGTAAAGTGACAATCGAGAACAAGGCAAACACTCCATAGCAGAATATCATTACCAGCAAGGCTGTACTCCAAGGGAGGATGCTGCTTGCAAAGAAACCTCCAAAAATCATTGCCATCATAATGAAGTTTAGTACTGAGGCGCTGATGCTTTGAATTGGAACCATCGCTGAACGGAACTGCAACATGCTATAGGCTGTGGCGTGCTGCACAGCGTGGCCACACTCATGAGAAGAAATTGCTGTCGCCGCCGCGTTTCGTCCATCAAAAACTTCCTTGCTAAGGTTCACCGTTTTAGTAGCAGGATTGTAGTGATCCGTCAACCGGCCCTCCACACTCACCACTTGTACATCATGAATTCCATTGTCTGCCAGCATGAGCCGTGCCACTTCAGCTCCCGTTAAATCTCTAGTCAAATGCGTTTGTGAATACAATTTGAATTTGTTCTTTAACCGTGAGCTGATCATCCATCCTATCAGCATGAAAAACCCGCCAATGATTAATGCACCCATTCCCATAATTTTCAATTGTTAAGTTTTCCTAATTTTATCTAAAATGCTGCTGGTCGAGTAACCCGATACAAAATCGATGGTTTTCACCGCTCCGCCATTCTTTTTTACAACATCCGCGCCAACGATATTCTCTGCCAAATAGTCACTTCCCTTCACCAGGATGGTAGGCAAAAGCTCAGAAATCAAGTTCAGGGGCGTATCCTCATCAAAAAAGACGACCAGGTTAACAAACTGGAGCGAGGCTAAAACATGGGCCCTTGAATTTTGATCTTGTATAGGCCTGTTCTTGCCCTTGAATCGACTCACAGAATCATCCGTATTTAAGCCGACCACCAGCTTGTCGCCCATGGCGTGTGCCTTTTCCAGGTAATCCACATGACCCAAGTGAAGTATGTCGAAACATCCGTTCGTAAACACGACTCGCTTTCCCTCCTTCTTCCATTGATGGACAAGGCCTTTTGCTGCTGTCCGGTCCTTTATTTTGTTGGCTGCTTTTTCCATCTAATAAGGAAATAACTGATTATCAAAGACACCACACCGCCGACGATCATCGTAAGCGTTTGCCAACCATGAAAGATAAATACAAATGCAGTTGCATCAGAGAGAGGGATAGAATATAACATATGCAGGCCAGCCGGGACAATCGTGTGATATGAACCAGCCCCACCGGGCACTGGCACCGCCATTGCAATGGAGCCAAGTGCAAAGACGGACAGGACCGCACTAAATCCAAGGTGACTCGTTGTATCAAACGCCTTGACCACGAAATAGCTCATCAAAAAGTAGAGGAACCAAATAGCAAGTGAGTAAAATACAAAAAGCCATTTGTTTTTGAGCTTAAAGACAGACGACAGTCCCTCTTTAAATCCCACAAGGATCCTGATCAGCCTTTCATTTTTTCGAAAGAGATAGAAAACGCCCACCACACCAATCAATCCTACCAGCATGAGGATGGCCCAAGTTGGAACACTAAATCCCCGGCCCACAGTGTCAGCTCCTATTCCCAGTCCCGACAAAAATATCAGCAACTTATCCCATTCCACGACAAAAGCCATTCCTATGATCAGCAGAAGGCATAGTACGTCCACAATTCTTTCAACAACGACTGTACCAAAGGAAACTTCTACTGGTGTGCTTTCAAGCTTGTACAAGTTATAACACCGTGAGACTTCGCCTCCTCGCGGTACGGCGAGATTGACAAGATACCCGATCATCAAAGAGAAAAAACTGTTGCTTAGCTTCACATGATTCCCGGTTGACCCCAATAACATTTTCCATCGTTCCGCTCGAAGGATATGGCTGATAAGCGCTATGAACGCCATCAGCAATAAATACGTTTTGTTGGAATCCTCCCAGGCCTGCCAAATAAAGTCAATTCTATTTTCCCCTTCTCCTACTTTCATCCCTTGTACAGAAAGCCACAATAAACTACCTGTTAAGATTAACATTAGTAAGTATTGCAATACTGTTCGCAGGCCTTTTGACAAGGATATTTGAATTTATCTTGGAAGATACACAGTAGTCAGGTTCAGTTCAATTAATGATTTATTCAATCAATAAAAGATTGTCAATCAGCCGGATATTTCCCACACGTGCAGCAATCAATAAGACTGCGCAGCGTGGATCG
>JAYWDR010000101.1:0-2398 GCA_043779735.1 Cyclobacteriaceae bacterium
CTTTGCGCCCTTGCCTTTGTATACCGGGAAGCCAGCACCTGAAACCTTATTCCCCAGGTCAAAGTCGATAATGTCATATTTTTTGATGAGCTCCCAGTGCGGTTCAGCATTGGGAGGCAAGGTCGGCATCCCTCCATGCTGCCGTACATTAATATTATCTTCAGGGCTCTTGCCCGCTGGCACTCTTTCTGACGGTACGTTGGGTATTAGGTAGAGGATTTTTTGAAGCTCTTCTTCAGCCGCGGCCAGCTCCTGGCCCAGTTCAAGTGCTATTTTTTTGTTGGCCGACATCTTGGTAATCATTTCGTCTGCCTTTCCCTTCTGGCCTGACTTTATGAGATTGCCTACCTCTTTAGATATCTTGTTAGACTCACCAACAATTTCATCATGCTCCTTCTGCTTCTCTCTTCGGACCTTATCGACCGAAAGAGCCTGGCCTATTAAGTTATCGTAAGACTTGAAATTCCTTTTTTTCAATCCTTCCAATACCTTTTCCGTGCTTTCCCGGATGAAATTGATTTGTAGCATTTCCAATTACTATTTTGAGATGCCAAAATTACAAACCTTCTTCATACAAACTGCCTGAATAAGGGAGGTCGCAACCATTCTGTTTTGGATAATTTTGAAGCCGAATTTGATAATATTGCTTTTTGGCCTATACTTGCATTGTCAATCAGGCCTTCCCGGCCGTTCCCGATAGGTAAATTCAACATTTTCTGTTCTTTCGCATAACCACTAATTCATATTGTCGGTATTCATCCGGCCTCTTTTCCTTGACTTTTCCCGCTTCATAATCAACATACCTTAACAATCCTTTCTATACCCTCATGCACACTATTGACGACCTGAATGTCATGCTTCTGTCTGAATTAAAGGACATAGCCGAAGAAATAGGTGTTAAAAACGCCAAGAAACTTGCCAAGCAAGAACTCGTCTATAAAATCCTTGATCAGCAGGCTTTGACTGAAGAATCCTCTTCTTCCAAGAAGCAAGCCGATGAAACTGCCGACCGCAAAATGCGTCCACGTAGGCGTGAGAATGTGGCTCCGCCCTCGCCAGCTCCGGCTGTCAAAAAAGAACTATCCTCCGAAGAGTTGCTGCAATCCGTTGATTTGGACATCGATCAGTCCGTCACGCGGTTTGATGAGGTGCAGCCAAAATTTGAGGAGGCTCCTCCACAAGCACAATCGCAACAGCAGGCAGCCGATACCAACGAACCTCCGGCCAGGAATGAATTTCAGCAGGACCGACAGCAGCAGGCCAGGATACTAAACATTAAGGACTTTGACGGTGCGGTCACGAATGAAGGTGTACTGGAATTAATGCAAGACGGCTATGGATTCCTTCGCTCTTCTGATTATAACTACCTCGCCAGCCCCGATGATATTTATGTTTCCCCATCCCAGATAAAATTGCTGGGACTTAAGACGGGTGATACTGTACGGGGCCAAATTCGCCCGCCCAAAGAAGGCGAAAAATATTTCGCCTTACTCAAGGTGGACAATGTCAATGGGAAGACCACAGAAGAAATTCGCGACCGGGTAGCTTTTGAATATCTCACACCACTCTTCCCAAACGAAAAATTAAGATTGAGCACTACGCCCGACAACATGTCCACGCGTATCCTCGATTTGTTTGCTCCGATAGGGAAAGGTCAGCGAGGTATGATTGTGGCCCAGCCTAAAACCGGTAAGACCGTCTTGTTAAAACAAATTGCAAACGCTATTGCTGAGAATCATCCTGAAGTTTATCTCATTGTATTGCTGATCGACGAGCGCCCAGAGGAAGTGACCGATATGGCACGCAGTGTACGGGCCGAGGTAATTGCCTCTACATTTGATGAGCAGGCAGACCGACATGTAAAGATTGCCAGTATCGTACTGGAAAAAGCCAAAAGGATGACTGAGTGTGGTCATGATGTGGTCATTCTATTAGACTCACTTACGCGTCTGGCCCGTGCCTACAATACGGTAGTTCCTTCTTCCGGGAAAATACTTTCAGGGGGTGTGGATGCCAACGCCCTCCACAAACCAAAACGATTCTTCGGCGCGGCACGCAAGATTGAAAATGGCGGCTCACTGACCATCATTGCCACCGCCCTGATCGATACCGGCTCCAAGATGGACGAAGTGATCTTCGAAGAATTTAAGGGTACAGGCAATATGGAATTGGTGCTCGATAGAAAGCTCTCCAACAAGCGTGTCTATCCTTCCATCGATGTACCGGCATCTGGAACGCGTCGTGAGGAGTTGCTGATGAAAGAAGACGAACTGGCCCGGGTGTGGATTCTGCGCAAGTACATGAGTGATATGAATTCAATCGAAGCCATGGAATTCCTTCAAAGTAAAATGAAGGGAACCCGAAATAATTCGGAGTTCTTGATTTCGATGAACGGGTA
>JAYWDR010000102.1:0-7072 GCA_043779735.1 Cyclobacteriaceae bacterium
GGCGCATTTGACAGCCAGCCGTTTTCAGCAGCCTTGAAACGAATGTTCGGGTCTTGGCTCCCCAGCAGAAATCCCCAGCCTGGTGCATTCCATGTATTGTCCATGCCTAGTAAGTTAGGGCTAGGTAGAAATCCAGGAAGAATGGTGCCTTGCGTAACATTGTAGGTGGCTGTGATATTTCGCATGGACATAAGCAAACGCAATGCTCCCTTGATAACTAAGTTTTCAGGAGGGCGTCGCACCGTGTCAGGCCTTGCCTTTTCGACTGGCGTAAGAGGGCGTTTGGGTGTGTTGATATCTTTGAGATAGCCGACCTTGCTATAGAGTTTCACCAGGTCGATTCTTCCATTCAGACCCTGGTCTTGTGTGTTCTGAATGATATTGCCAAGTTTTAGACTTTCTACCTGCCCGACAGGACCTGCCCTCCATGAGTAACCAACGTTATAGCGGTACTCCGCGCCAATCCAGTTCGTCAGTGGAATTTTATCCAAGGGTACCGTATAGTTGGCGGTAATAGTTTGTTCATAATTTTTCTTCCGTCCAAATTTTTTCAGATTTGTGAGAACAGAGTCCTTATATTCTTGTGCTGTTATGTATCGTTTCAAAGTCTGTGAATAACCACCGTCAGGATCAACATCCGGTTCGTCAATAATGGCATTGACCTTTGCAGTGTAATCGATGGTCAGTGATTTTGAAAGACCCCAACGAACTGTATAGTAACGATTAAAAAGAAAATACTTTTGAATATTTGGCGGTGGAGCCGTTGTCTGACTACCGGTAGAATTTCGATACACGATCTTGTTAAATGACCGGTCCAATTCACCTCGGACTGATATCGCTGTAGGCATAGGATTAATATTAAAGTCTTTTATAAGCTGCAGCCACGGAGACTTCATTGATTGTTCCTTGAACGGCTCAATTCCCTTAAATTTTGGATTGAACTGCCAAGCCACGGCGCCCTTGTAATTGCGCTGGGTGTTTTCTAACAAGTTAAAGTTAGTTTTCGTTGCTTCGCTAAAGGCATAAGTGAAAGAGAAGTTTTCAATGTCGTAGAGATTACTTCTTGCATCGGCCTTCACTTTTGTTTTTCGAACATTCGTAAAATTAAGACTTCGGCGTATGGCAATATCCTGAATAATCTTTCGATAGGCTTCCCGTTCGGCATCGGTATTAAAAGATTTATCCATTGCTGCGAGACGCATGTCTGGATTGGCTGGGTCGAAATTTGGATTGATTGTTGTTTTTTCATAACTGATATACATTGGAATCTTAAGCCCTGTTTTCCTAGGCAGGAGTTTTTCCATACTGATATTGGCGGCTATGTCAAACTGGTTTGTTTCTCCCCTGGCGCGTTCTGAGATTTTTGATTGCACACCACCATAGCCAAAGGTTATTCGTTTAACAGAGGCAGTCAGGTTACCCAAGTCTGCAAGTTTGGCGCTTAGGACTACATTGGCAGCCCAGCCTGCGGTCTGATCAAAATCAGTAAGTCGCATTTCATCCGCCCATAAGCAAACACTTAGCGCTTTTCCATCGGCGCTCTTCGGATTGCGCACGCCGATCATCATGAGTTTCACCTGGCTGAGATCCGGTCTTCCAAATATCCGAATACCATGCCGGCCCACCTGTTTAGGACCTGCGCGTGGATACAATTCTCCGAGCGGAAAGCTTTCCCGATCGCGCGTGGCCTTTAGCGCATACAACTCATTCAATTCGAGGTCAATCTGATTGGCTTCAGGCCACACCACACTTACGCTTGGGTTGTTTCCAGGAGGCGTAACCTTCAAGGGAAGTTCAATCTCATAATAGTTCTGGTCAAAGTCGGTGCCAAGTCGAAGAAATCCTGTCAACTGATCATCTTTTAGGTTGTTTGCATGAGCAGCCAAAAACATTTTGATTCGACCATAATTGAAAAAATCGAATCCAACATTCTTGTAGATAGACCGGCCATCGCCATCCTCAAGATCATTGACACACATCTGAACAGATTGCTCGTTGAGTCTTCGGTTAACCGTTGAGGTGACGTCTCGGTCACGTGCCAATGGTGGTACGTAAGCAGGTTTCTCATTATTTCCCTTTCCATTTTCTTCCACATTCACGACTGAAACAGAAAAATTGTCAAGGCTGGGCTCGAGTTGTTCGCTTAATTCTGATTGGGCCAGATTGGCGGTGTACCTTCTCCAACGGTTACCCACGGAACGGAAATTTGCAAAGCGCAAGACTACCGGCTCAGTAAAGCCTGTCATAATCATACGGGCATAGCGTATGGACTTAAAACCATTAATGCCACCCACCTTTTCTTCAAACTGACGAATAGGTATTCGCACCAGGTACCATGTTACGTCTGCTTTGCCTTCCGGGATGATCTTGTCCACAATGTATTTCTTACCCACCTCCAGCTGTCCTGGCTTCAGGTTTAAATTGAAAACGTAATATTCTTCGAGGTCACTGAGTGTATTATCCTGATTAAGATCCTCATTCTCAGGAATATTTGATCCAGACTGAGCGAAAGGTTCGGAACCTGTGATGATTGGCGAGTTATTTTCCATCCCGTTGATACTCTTGTATCGCGCAAGTATCTTTGCGTTTGCCGCATCCTGATCAGGGCCCAAAAAATACCTAAAGTCATCGGCCGACGGATCCTCCGTAACGATCGGGCGGGCGGCTCCATTGACGGATGCCAGGAAATTCTGAAATTTCTGCGCCTCCTTAACACTGCTCACACCGTCCAGACCCACGTCTTGATTGGCGCGTGCTGTCTGGTCAGTATTAAATGCATTGTTGAGATATTGCTGCGAGGTAACGTACCCCCAATTATTTTCTGTGACAGCCCCTCCCACGAGGTTGCCGTCGGTAGGCAAGCCATTTTCAAAAGCATGCTTGCCATCCCGCATCAGGTCTTCCGAAATGCTCCCCAGGTGAAAAATAAGTTTACCTCCTGAAGTATTGGGCTTCGGGTCGTTCTTGCCATCATCAATAGTACCATTGCTATTGTTGATGAATGGATCCATCAACCAGAACTCAATGTACTCCACGTTGGCTTTATCAAAGTCTACTTCCGTTCGGATAGCAGTGGTGATCCCCGCCCAGTTGCTGGCAGGATTTTTTAAGGTGCCGTCAGGATTCAAATCAGGGTTAAAATTGTAGAGCCCTCGCTCTGAAGGATAGTAGGCAACGTCAAAAATTTGCTCATAAAAATTCCCCACATAGGGGTCCTTGTAAGGAAAAATTTCCTGTGGTAGTACCGGCCGTACATAATGATTGGCTAGATCTTTCTCGGTGATATTGTTAGGCTTGTAGGTGCTGGCCTGCCGATAAAACAAATTGTCTATTTGATACCACGCAAGTTTGCCCCGTTTATAGCCGGCTTTAATGTCATCGATGGTGCCTCCACTGAGGTCAAACCGGTTGTCGATTGTTTGGGGCACTACAGCCGTTTTCCAGGCCACAGGATTGAGGAGGCTATACGGCGTGGCCGTGTTTTCAAAGTCGTCAATGAAAGACGTTCCGTCTCCATCTATAATGTTGGATGTGCCCGGCAGGAGTTGAGCAAATTCAGCATTAAGTGTAAAAGACGACACGTCTTTGGTCTGTAAAAAGGGTAGCGCATCGACCATTTTTGTAAGCAGTCTTGAATTCTTTTT
The DNA here is from genome assembly GCA_043779735.1 of Cyclobacteriaceae bacterium. Lineage (GTDB taxonomy): Bacteria > Bacteroidota > Bacteroidia > Cytophagales > Cyclobacteriaceae > ELB16-189. The sequence goes on from JAYWDR010000102.1 coordinate 3,645, forward strand.
CATATTCAGATCAAGACCATACTGGATGTTCCGGGCCGGCTCCGTGCCAATCAGGTTACGCGATATGAGGGGTCGTTCATTGTAATACAGGAATGTGCCCCCGAAATTCACGTCCTCATTCAGCTTGTAATCAAATCGGCTACCCAATAGTGATCGCGTTTGAAAGGCAAAGGGGTCTTGTTGCTCATAGTTGATGCTGATATTTTTTCCAGAGCTAAGGATGCCCTCATTTAGGATGGTGACCTTCCCAAATGTATAGTCGACCTGGTAATCTACGCCCTCACGCAAGGGTGACCCTCCGGCAAAAACTTTGACCGATCCTTGTGAAATATTAAAACCTTGAATGATGATGTCCTTTCCAGCGCCAGCCTTAAATGAACCGGTGATATAGAATTTGTTTTTTGTAGCCACCAGTTCAGCTTCCGCTTTGGTGGTATGATAGAGCGTGTCATATACATACTTCTGAATCAGGAGCTGCTGGGTATTGGGATTGGATTCTTTTGCAAAAAGGTTTCTAAGTGCTTTGTTAAACGGCTCGAGGTAAGGGAAAATGATAAGACCTGTCTCGGAGTTGATGGTGATTTTTTCTACATAGTCGAAGTTACCGTCGGGCTGAGGGTCATTGTATGGATTTAGCCGATCAAGTCCGAGAACTTCGATTAGCTGCTTGGTCCTGGAATAATCGCCATCCTGTATTTGGGGATTGTCGATCCCGGTCCGGTCGTCACGATAGATGATGCGTAGCTGAAATCCTTCCCGCTGCAGCTGCGTAACGCTGAGATTATAAATATTTTTCATCATCAGGTTCCAGGTGGGGAGGATCTTGCCGAAGTCATCTTTCAGCGCAATCTTACGAGGCCTGAGCAACTTCAGGTAAACCACATCCTTTTCTCCTTTGTTAGAATAGTCTTCAGAAAGCTCTCCCACTTTATACACCCTGCCGTTGTACGTGTATTCAAAAGCCACGGCCACGGCCTCATCATTTTGAAGTTTTCGTTGCAGTGTGAGATAGCCCAACTCTTTGCTATAGGTAAATTCGGTTGCGGCAAGTTTTCGGGCACTTGTAATTTTTTCAAAGTCCGTACCGTTTACAAATGGCTTGCCTCCAAAGAGCCCTTCCAATTGTTGATTGATTCCGTCTGAGCCGGGGGGCAGGGCGCTAACCAGACCGAACAGGTTATTGTTATTATTGCTGGTAGGGGAGTTGTCTGGCACCGGAATGTTGTAGTAAGGCAGTCGATAAGCCTTATTCGCTTCCCCCAGATCCATAAGGCCGATCACATCGCGTAGCGTTTGTGTATCATTTTGCCGGTTGAGAAGATAGACCTCAATGCGTGTGATATTTACGCCTGAAGTAATCTGAGGCAATGTGCTCAGCCATGTTTCAAAATTATCCCTGAAGAACTGGCCGAGGAAAAAGTGACGATTCTCATCATAGTTCGAGCCGACGATTTCAAAGGGTCTACCTTGTGCCGCGCCATTGGTACTCCCTGCAATGTTAATACTGGATTGCTTGCCACGCTGGGTTGTGGCAATGGAAGTGACAAACAATTTTCCAAACTGCATCTGAGCTTTAATGCCAAAAAGATTTTGTGAACCCGTAATCAGACTGTTATTGAGTGGAAGACTGACATTTCCGATTTCAAGTTTTTTTAGGATATCTTCCTTGAAGCCCGTGTATTCGATTTTCATTTGGTTTTGAAAATCAAATGAATTGTTGTTGTCAAAATTGGTAGTCACTTTCAGCTTTTCTCCAACTTTGCCTGTTACAGCCAGTTGTATCTGTTGATCGAATTCAAATCCACCGTTAGTCTGCTGCCTGATTGGGATGGAAGGGTTCTGTATTTTTTGCCACTGTCCACCAAAGTCCAGGGTTACAAATCCCCTAGGTATCAGCTCCACATAGCTTCCTCCAAAAATTCGGTCAAGGACAGGGCTCACGTACAGCTTGGGCAAGAGATTGCGACTGCTTACGGCGCTTTCCCCATCCAGCGCACGACTTCGTCCTCTCCAATAGTCTTTTAGAATCGCATCGTTCTGAAGTTGGTTTGCTTCATTAAATGTCATGTACGATGGAGATCGGAAATTGACGGTACCCAACCGTTCATAAATTGAGTAAGTGCGGCCTGTATCCGGCAGCACTTCCAGTTTCATTACTTTGGGGTCTTTTAGAAATAGCGGTGACTGGGTGGACTTGTTCGAAAAGGGATCACCATACCGGTCGAGTGGCCGGAAGCTGGGCCTGTACAACGATTGATATTTTAGGGAGTCCTGTCGGGTAGTATCGCGCCTGGTTTGAAATTGCGCGTTAGCGAAAAATGACACAAGGCACGATAGCAGCACCGTGCCCATTCCAGGGGTGAACTTCTTTGTCCAGATAAGGTAATTCAAACGTACTCTAAGCGTTTTGCAGTGCCTGCTTGACCAACTCTTCCAAGCTAATGGTATTTCCTGATTTTTTCAGAACGGCCTCGACACTTTTTTCGGCTGCCGTCCTGCCAATTCCAAGGGTCATTAATGCATTTAACGCCTCCTGGCGCATGGTATTGCTCACCCTGCCGGCTAAAGTTGTGGCCTCCTCAATCGGGCTTTTTCGGAGCTTGTCTTTTAGCTCCAGGATGATCCGTAGGGCGGTTTTTCCGCCTATTCCCTTGATTGCCTGAAGGGTGCCGGCATCCTCATGCAGAATGGCCGACTTTAGCTCAGAGGGCTGCAGCGAAGAGAGTACCATCATGGCGGTATTGGGCCCTATCCCATTAACGGAAATAAGGTTGAGAAACATCGCCTTCTCCATCTCCGAAGCAAAGGCAAAAAGAATGTGAGCATCCTCACGAACGTGCATGTAGGTCGCAATCCTTACATCATCCTTGTCTTTGATTTCGGAATAGGTATTAAGTGAAATGGATGCCTGGTAGCCGATGCCCCCCACATCAATAATGATTTGGGTAGGCTCCTTGTGAACCAGCTTGCCTCTTAGGTAGGCTATCATTTTTTTATAGCGTTCTCAAGCTCCTCTTGCAACTGTGCGTCTACCACCGCGATGGCTGTCATGTTTACAATTTCGCGGACGGAACTGCCGAGTTGAAGAATGTGCACAGGCTTTTTCATTCCTAACAAAATTGGACCGATGGTCTCTGCCCCTCCAATCTCCATCAAGAGTTTATAGGCGATATTGGCCGAAGAAAGATTTGGGAAGATCAGGGTGTTTGCGCCGTCTTTAGCCAACTCACTGAACGGATACAACTCACGTTGCAACTCGAGATCAAGTGCAACATTGGCTTGAATATCTCCTTCAATGATCAGTTCTGGATACTTTTTCTTCGCCAATCGAACTGCTTCCCTGGTCTTGTCAGGAATATCTCCTTTGCTTGACCCGAAGTTGGAATAGGAAAGTACGGCCACTCGGGGATCAATTTCAAAAAACTTTG
>JAYWDR010000103.1:0-2392 GCA_043779735.1 Cyclobacteriaceae bacterium
CTTAAAATTTTCTTGGCCTCTGCTATTTCTTTGTCGCGCATCAGCGAGATTTCTGATTTGCCTTGGTTCAGTCCGAAGTGAAAGGCAATTTCCTCTTCCAGGATTTGCTGGATCTCAGTACGAAATCTAGTCAGGAATGTAGAATGATTTTGAGCTATCTTAGCCTGCAACGAGATTAGGTTGTTTTGTAATTCAGCGTAGTACCTTTCATTTTTAGCCGCAGCGACCAAGTTTTCAGCTTGCTTTTCCAGGTCAGTCGTATACTTGAATGAGTGTTGCTTCACCCATGCCTCAAAGTGTTCATAGTCTTGGTCTGTCAGATGAAAATCCTGGTAACTGGTGGGAGCCGCATGTTGATTGCAGTACTTGGTTGCAAAATCAAATACGAGTCCGGACCTAACCAATTCAATCACCGCTGTACCCAATGATTCATTTGCCACAAGTATGTCGGGATCAAGTCCGCCACCGTCGAATACCGCACGACCGTTTGAGGTTTTGAATGCCACTTTCAATGAATCAGCAAATTTTTCTACACTGCCGTCATTTCTACGATGGGAATAATCCAGGGCCTGAATGCATCGTCCACTTGGGATATAATACTTGGCCGTAGTTACTTTCAGTTGCGCATTGTAGGCCAGCGGTCTGGTAATTTGAACGAGACCTTTACCAAAAGTCTTTTGACCAATGAGCAGGGCCCTGTCATAGTCCTGCAAGGCGCCCGCTACAATCTCTGATGCGGAGGCGCTTCCACCACTGGTGAGAATTGCTAACGGTGTTTGTGTATCAACTGGATTGTTGAGTGTGATATACGATTTATTCCAGTCCTGAACTTTTCCCTTCGTTGCCACTACCTCCTTGCCTTTCGGAATAAAAAGATTGACAATGTTTACCGCTTCATACAACAGTCCCCCAGGGTTATCACGAAGGTCGATGATAATTTTGGTGGCGCCTTTTTGTTTCAAAATATTCATGGCCTCTTCCACTTCTTTCGCTGCACCGGGAGTAAAGTCATCTAGTTTGATATAGCCGGTGCCTACGTCAATGATACCCTGGTAAACAACATTGCTGATTTTGATTTTCTCCCGTGCGATTTTAAAATTAATTTCCTTGCCCATCCTGTCAATTACGACTTGCACGTCAGACTTAGGGTTTCCTTTTAACAAGGTGCTGGTTTCCTGGGTTGGCTTCCCTTTTACATTTATTCCGTCAATAGAAATAATTTCATCCCCCACTTTCAGACCTGCTTTGTACGCCGGATAGTTTTCATAAGGGTGAGTGATGACACTCTTTTTATTAATCACTCCTATCAACGCTCCGATTCCGGCATACTGGCCTGTGGTTTGAATGCTAAAGGCCTCGAGGTCTTCTTCCGGAATATAGTCGGTGTAAGGATCAAGCGATTCAAGCATCCCCTCGATGCCGGTTTGAATTAGTTTCTTGGGCTCAACCTCATCTACATAGTATGTATTCACTTCTTTGAAGAGTGTGGCGAAAATATCGAGGCTCTTGGCAATGTCAAAGTATTTCTCACCGGGCCCGGCAAGGGCAAAAAATCCAAGAGTAGCTGCAAGAGCAATGATAAGGCTAATCTTTCTTTTCATGCTTCAGGTGCTCTAAGGATGATAGGATTGCTTGATGGATCGTGGCCGAAGGCAAAATTTCTTTGGCAATGTAAATATACGCAAGACACAACATCGGAGATGCCGGTAGAAGCGCCTTATTTAGTCGATACCCTTCGCGGATTCTTCGCTTCAGCATATTTCGGTCTACCGCCTTTTTGAAATTTCTCGTTGGTACGGATACCAGTGCTTGATGGAAAGGCTGAGTGCTGTCTGGGTGTGGAAGAAATATTACTTTTAGTGGAAAAAATAGATACGATGGGCCTCTTTTAAAAAGCTCTTCAATGATCTTTTTTCTGCTTAATCTCTCTTCTTTTCGAAAGCGGAAGTTCCCCATGGACTAACGTTAATCCTCACCAGGGGGGCCTGAGAGGAATTTTATTTGTGCTTGAAAGTCTTTTCGTCAGAGACGGTCAACTTCTTGCGGCCTTTCTTCCTGCGAGAAGCCAGTACCCTCCGGCCGTTGGCAGATGCCATCCGTTCACGGAATCCGTGTTTATTCTTTCGTTTCCTGCGAGAAGGCTGATAAGTACGTTTCATGGTCGCTAAAAATTAAGGGCTGCAAAGATGAGTAGGATTTTTCTATTTACAAAGATTCACGCGGCCTCGGGAGCCATCAGTATGAAGGCCAAAGGCCCTCATGAAAAGTTTAGATGTCATTTTGTTGGAATCAACCCCTGTATTATCTTTGCAATCCGTTTTGAGAGAAAGGGGCTAATTCTGATGGAATTAGGGGTTGTAAGGGTAGTAAGTCGACAGGGTTGGACTTCAGT
>JAYWDR010000104.1:0-2390 GCA_043779735.1 Cyclobacteriaceae bacterium
AACTCGCAAGTTAGTCTCTTAAGGCTTTTAGCAAATACTTCTGACAGATGGGACATGCCTTCCACTGGTGTCCCCTTGCGGGGCAATGTTCACGTCCAAAATAGATGATCTGCAAATGCACTTTGTTCCACTTTGCCTTAGGAATCAGCTCCTTCAAATCTCTTTCCGTTTGCAAGACATTCTTTCCGTTCGTCAGTCCCCAACGATACGCCAGGCGATGGATGTGTGTGTCCACCGGGAAGGCCGCTTTGCCAAACCATTGTGTCATCACTACCGATGCGGTCTTGTGTCCTACCGCTGGCAGTTCTTCCAGTTCTTCGAATGTCTGAGGTACCTGTCCATGGTGCTTGTCAATCAGAATTTTGGATAGCCCATAAATTCCTTTGGATTTCATCGGTGACAGCCCACACGGCTTAATGATCTCCCGTATTTCTTCCACCGACAACTTAACCATATCGTACGGATTGTCGGCTTGCTTGAAAAGAAGAGGAGCGATTCTATTTACCCGCTCGTCGGTACACTGCGCGGAGAGCAGAACAGAAATCAATAGCGTATAAGCATCTTCATGTTGAAGGGGAACCTCGGGGGAGGGGAAGTGCTTGTCAAGGATATTGAGGATGTCTTTGACTTTTTCTGATTTAGTCATCTGTTGGAACAAGGTTAAAAGTTCAAGGTTCAATGTTGGGGCAGGCCTTGAACCGCGAACCTTGAACATCTAATGGTACAATAAATATTTCTTCCTGGTAGACTTAAATCCATCAAGTCCCGGTTTCCAGGTTTTTCGGATCTGCTCCTCCGTCATACCTTTCCTGATCTGCTCCTTTAATTCTTTCGTTCCAGCCAGCGTGTCAAAATAACCGATAAAGAACTTTTCCTTGTCAGGAAAAGCGTTGTACATATCGATAACAGGTTGGAGCCAGATCTTTTTCCGCAACTTTTCTTTTCTCAGATCGAGACCGAAGCATAATTTGTTTTCCAACCGCGGTTTCCTGGCCATGCCGTCAATGCTCACTGGAGTAAACTGATAAGTCTGGTTTTTCAAATCTGGGTGGCCGGTTACCTCAAATGGATTCTGTGTCCCGCGCCCAATGCTGAGGGCGGTGCCTTCGAATAGGCACGTTGATGGATACATCCCGATCGCATGATCATTTGGCAGGTTGGGCGAGGGTCTTATCGGCAGTGAATACGAATCGGCATGTTTCCAGTTCTTCATTTTCACCACTTCCAGCATACACCTCCTGCCGCCATCGAGCCAGCCTTCCCCATTAACCATTTGTGCATATTCCCCTATCGTCATGCCATGTGCAATCGGTATAGGATGCATCCCGACAAAAGATCTAAATTCTTTCTGCAAGATCGGGCCATCGACATAACTTCCATTAGGATTCGGCCGGTCCAGCACCATCAGCTTCTTGTTGTTTTCGGCACAAGCCTCCATCATATAATGGAGTGTGCTGATGTAGGTAAAAAATCGTGCCCCCACATCCTGAATGTCAAAGACCACAATATCCACCTCTTTCATGTGCTCAGGAGTGGCCTTCATATCTTTGATGTTGGCGCCATACAGGGAAACGACCGCAAAGCCGGTTTTGGCATCGATTCCGTCGGTAACTTTTTCGCCGGCATCTGCAGTACCCCGGAATCCGTGTTCTGGTGAAAATATTTTTACGATGTTCACACCCCGTGACTTCAACGTGTCCGCCAAATGAGTCTTTTTCACGGTGGCGGTCTGGTTCACGAGCAGGGCCACGCGCTGTCCACTCAGCAGAGGCAGATATGCATCCATCTGTTCGGCGCCTGTTACTGCTTTGTTCGTCTGGGCCCACGATGAAAGGCTTAAACCAGTGATCACCAGAAAGAGAGAAAGTCTTTTCATTTTAGTTTCTTTGCTATCAGGCAGAGCCAAAATTACACCACAAAAGTGAACCTATCCTATTTCCTTGCCCATCGGATAAGCCAAGAACAAAAAAATGGTTTTGCCTCCACCATTCACACAATCGCTGTTGTCACGCTTTCGATCGGATTGGCCTCATCCATTGTCTCATTCCTGATCATGGAGGGATTTCAAACTACGGTGAAGAACAGGATTTACAGTTTCAGTGCAAATATCCTGATCACGAAACTTAGTCTGAATAACTCCATGGACGAGCAGCCTTTTGAATTCAAGATACCGTTGTACAGGCATCCTGAGCAGTTTGAAAAAGTGCGACATGTGCAGGAATTTAGCCACAAAGCGGGCCTTATCAAGACAGAGGAGGATGTGCTGGGAATTATGTTCAAGGGCGTGGGCAGGAGCTTTGACCAGACAGCCTTTCAGGGAAATCTAAAGGAAGGTCAGTTTATTCATTTTGCCGATTCCGGATATTCCCATGACGTGTTGATAAGTCGTG
>JAYWDR010000105.1:0-18057 GCA_043779735.1 Cyclobacteriaceae bacterium
CCCATCCAGGATCTTGATCTTAACTATGAAGAGCTCTATGAAAACCTCACTCAGTTGCTGTCTAATCCAATAGACCTCAACACCGTCACACGCGAGCAGCTTCAGTCGCTGTTTGTGTTGGCCGAGGAGGAGGTCAACTCATTCTTACTTTACCGAAATCACTACGGGCCGTTGCTGTCCGTCTATGAACTTCAGGCCATACCAGGCTGGAAACGTGCAACCTTCGATAAGATCATTCCCTTTGCAACGGTATATGATTCGGAGACAAAGCTGAACTCATCCATTCTCGCTCGCGCCATCGGGGAAAAAAATAACTATCTGATTCTGCGATATGACCGGGTGCTGGAAACCAAAAAAGGATATCGGGATGATACCGATTCATCACAGCGATACGCAGGTTCGCCAGATAAATTATACCTGAGATATCGGGTGGCAAGATCAAATGACTTCAGTTTTGGTTTTACCGCAGAAAAAGATGCAGGCGAAGCGATAAACTGGTCGCCAGCCGAACATCGGTATGGTTTGGATTACCTCTCCTGGCACGCGCAAGTGCAGAACAAAGGTCACATAAAAAATCTGATCATGGGGGATTTTCAAAGTCAATTCGGGCAGGGATTGGTGCTGGGAAGTGTGTTTGGGTTTGGGAAAAATGCTGAGACCATCACCACCGTCCGCCGAAGCAATCTGGGATTTCTTCCTTATACGTCCCTGAGTGAAAATCTCTTTTTCAGAGGATTGGCCACAAGCGTTCGTCTACACAAAAATATATTTATACATGGCTTTGTCTCAAAATCCAACAAAGACGCTCACATAGAGACTATTCAGGAGGAGGCTTCATCGATTTCCTCGTTTTCTACCACTGGCCTTCACCGAACACCAACAGAAATACGAAGCCGACAGCAAATTGAGGTGACAGATATCGGCGCCGTATTACAATATAAGTCGCAGGTATTGGATGCTGGCGTGATTTTCCACCATGCAGATTTTAGCAGGCCGGTGCTGCCAAATAAGAATCCATACAACCAGTTTTCCTTCCAAGGCCATCAGAATGAAAACACCAGCATGTACTTGAATTACAGCTGGGCCAATGTTACCTTCTTCAGCGAAGCGGCTCACACCTTGTTCCATGGAAACGCCACAACGGCAGGACTACTTGGAAATGTCACCACTCAACTTGAAATCTCATTCTTATACAGAAATTTTGACAGGGATTTTTACTCCTTTCACTCAAATGCCTTTGCAGAGAGCACTTCACCTCAAAATGAACGAGGATTTTATTGGGGATGGAAGTACACTGCCAATAGAAAATATGCATTCAGCGGATATATGGACCTGTTTCAGTTCCCGTGGCTCCGATATCGGGGTTACGCTGCCTCTGAAGGCAGTGAGTGGTTGATTCGCTTCAACTATAGCCCAACGAAACAAATTTTGCTTTTCTTGCAAATTAGAGAAGAATCAAAACTAAGGAACCTGCAGGATGAATCAAGCTTGTATAGGAATGCCATAGGTACCAAAAGAAACTATTGGATCAACTGTGACTATGCAGCACCTCCTTATCTTACCTTCAAGACACGGGTACAATTCAGTACCTACACCTTGGAGGGTCACTCAACCAAGGGCATCGCACTGGTTCAGGATATCAACTGCTCGGTTGCCCGGTGGTCGGTTTCGCTGAGGTTTGCCCTCTTTGACACAGACGACTACGACAACCGACTCTATGCCTATGAACGCGATGTATGGCTGGCTTATTCCTTTCCGGCCTATAATGGTATCGGAGTGAGGAATTATATATTACTCCAATACCAGCTGTCCAAAACAGTTGATCTTTGGCTCCGTTGGTCAGCCACCCGCTATTCCGATCGTAATGAAATCGGTTCAGCAGGAGAAACGATAGTATCAAATACAGTAAATGATGCTAAATTTCAGGTCAGAATACGGTTTTAGACCAGGTATAGCAACCAATCAAATGCGCGCCACATCTCTTATCACCCCTGAAGTAGGCCTGGTGATGGCCTTCGGATTCGCTGTTTTCATCGTGGTATATCGGCTGATCTTCCATAAGAAAAAAAAATAAGCCACAATTTACTTAGCTCCAGTTTGGACATTTTATCGCTTTGTTTGTAGATTTAACGATCTGAGAACGTTAGTCTTAGCTAATTGATGCAATTTTTCACTTTCAACTCCGCATTTCTGTCATGAGAAAAATCAACCTCATCTTTTTCCTTATTGTAGTCTCTATCCTTCTCCTTTCCGCGGCTTCCATCGCCTTCTCGCAGACCACAAAAAAAATACTCGAACTCCCTGACTTTAAGAGCATCTATGTAAACTCCAATTACACGGTGATGCTCAAGCAGACCAACAAACAAGAGGTAACCGTCGAGGCCCTTACCGAAATATTCGAGGCCAGCGAAATCAAGGTAGAGAATGGCGTTCTGATGGTTAATGTTGAACGCAAACCAGAAAATCCAAACAAAAGCATTTGGGCAAAAATCGATGATATAAAGATGAGCCCCACGATGAAGATTTATGTGAGTATGAAAAATGTAACCGAACTACAAGTGAATGGTGGCGGAAAAATACTTTCTGAAAACTCTATCGCATCAGACTACATTACATTGGGCGTATCGGGCGCAGGCACCATGGATGTTGACTTAAAAGGCAATACCGTGAAGGGCGACCTAAGTGGCAGCGGCAACCTGACATTGCGTGGGTATGCCACTTCGCTGGATGTTATACTTAGCGGAAGTGGCAATCTCAAAGGATATGATTGTCCTGTTGAAACCGGTAAAATAAAAGTGAGTGGCAGCGGGTCTGCCGAACTTAATGTCACCAACAGCCTGGAAGCTTATGTGCACGGCAGTGGCAACATTAAACATAAAGGGAACACCAAGACGCTAACAAAGAAAGTCTTTGGTAGCGGCACAGTTGAAAGAGTCTACTAGGCCATAACAAGGTTATCTCCTAAATTCCTACCTTCGGTGCATGTCACCATTTCTCGCATCAGTTGTTCAGGCTTCGCCTGTTTTTTTTGACAAAGCAAGGACACTCGAAAAGGCAGGCCAGCTTATCTCTGAAGCAGGCAAGAACCAGCCGCAGTTAATTCTTTTCCCGGAAGTATTTATTCCCGGCTATCCACGTGGACTGATCTTTGGTACATCGGTGGGGGGTCGCACCCCGGAAGGCCGCGAGCTTTTTCTTAGATATTGGGAGAATTCTATTGAAGTACCAGGAAAGGAAACAGCGCAGTTGGCACAGTGGGCCAAGGAAGCAAAGGCGTATGTAGTGATCGGAGTAACCGAAAAGGATAAAATCAGTGATACCCTCTATTGTACGCTACTTTATTTTTCTCCTGAAGGGCATTTGCTGCACTGCCACCGAAAGATTAAGCCCACAGCTGCGGAGCGCATCATTTGGGGCGAAGGCAATGGCAGCGACCTCAATGTGTTAGATACCATTCTTGGAAAAATCGGTGGACTGATCTGTTGGGAAAATTATATGCCTCTGGCACGGATGGCCATGTACCAGCAAGGTATTGAAATCTATCTCGCTCCGACCGCTGATTGCCGGGATAGTTGGCAAGCTACGCTCACTCATATAGCTTGCGAAGGCAGATGCTTTGTGTTGGGCTGCAACCAATACCTGACCAAAGAGCATTACCCGCCGGAACTCCAAAAGCTCTTAAGTCATGACCATCCTTCACTTCCCAGCACTGGCGGTAGTGTCATCATTAACCCTTTGGGGAAAGTGATCGCAGGACCCCTCTTTGACAAAGAAGGAATTATTACTGCAGAAATCGACCACCGTGAAATCATTAAAGCCAAAATGGACTTTGACGTGATCGGGCATTATGCCAGACCAGATGTATTTTCATTTGAATGGAGAAAATCAAACAAGTAAAACCACAGCATGCTAGAGTCAGAAAAATTAATTGAGAAATTTTATACTGGATTTCAACAGAAGGATTGGAAAGGAATGCAGCAATGCTACCATGATAAAATAGTTTTCTCCGATCCGGTTTTCAAAAATTTGAAGGGCGCGGAAGTAAAAGCGATGTGGCATATGCTCACCACCGCCGGCAAGGATTTGGAGATTTCATTTCAGCACATAAAAGTCGATGGCGCTTCCGGATCATGTGACTGGGAGGCTCACTATACCTTTTCGCTGACGGGCAAGAAAGTGCACAACCTTATCCAGGCAACCTTCGAATTCAGTGAAGGAAAAATTATCAGACACACTGATTCTTTCAATCTTTGGCGTTGGTCTGGGATGGCCTTGGGTGTCACTGGCACGCTGCTGGGTTGGTCGCCTTTTGTCCAATCAAAAATCAGGAAGATGGCTGGAAAAAACTTAGAGAAATTCATCCAGGAACATCCCGAATACAAGCGCTGACCGTAACACAGTTGATGTATAACCCGCCAACGAGGTTGCGAATCCTTCAAATAAGACGACCAAACTCTGTCGATATTCGCCCAAAGTGGCAAAAAAAGGCATATTATCGCGAAATGCGCCACTGCCAATGATTCTACTAACCGACCATGATTCACTTTGATTTTGATAAACAAATTATCATTATATTTGCCCGGTTAATAATAATCGGCCTCTGTAGGCACATAGGTTTCCTGGTACTTCAGTTGAGTTGAGATTATGAATTAACGTATTTTAATTGTTTAACTAATTTCAACAGTACACATGAACATTTATGTAGCCAACATTCCCTGGAAGGCCACCGAAGACCAACTTAAACAGCACTTTGCAGCGTATGGGGAGGTAACTTCTGCAAAGATTATTATGGACAAAGTCACTCAACGTAGCCGTGGTTTCGGTTTCGTGGAAATGGCTGATGACACGGCTGCACGTCAGGCCATCACAAGTCTTAATGGGGTTGATTTTCAAGGCAAGAGTCTTGTAGTGAATGAAGCACGTCCACGTGAAGAAAGACCTAACAACTATCGCAGCAATGGTGGCAGCGGTGGCGGTGGTGGTGGTTTCCGCAGAGGCGGTTTCAATCGCGAAGATTAAGATAAGACTTCATCAGAAAGCGAATATTTCCAATGCTCCGACTAGTCGGGGCATTTTTTTTGACTGTCCGTTAATCATCATATCGCTCAGGGTTGAAGGCCTGAATGGATAGACTGGTCTTGTCGCCTGTTACCAATTCACTCACAAGCTTTCCTGTTCCAGGACCAAGACTCAGGCCCATCATGGAATGACCTGTGGCAATAATTACGTTCTTCAATCGCTTTGAGCGGCCTATGTAAGGCAATCCGTCAGGAGAGCAAGGGCGCAACCCGTGCCACACATTTTCCTTCTTCGGCATACCCACCCTCATATCAGGATAGTAATGAGGAATAGAATCAACAATTCCTTTTACACGGTTCATATTGATTGTATGGTCTACTCCCGATATCTCCATAGTCCCACCAAAACGAAGCGTACTTCCCATGGGTGTGACAGCAACGCGGGACTCCAGAAAGATGGTAGGTATACGTGTATTCTTATCAACCTCCTCCAGGGTAAAACTATATCCTTTTCCCGCCTGCATAGGGATACTGATCCCAAGTTTTGACCCGACCGTACCTGACCATGAACCCGTGGCTACCACCCAATCATCCGCTTCAAAATCTCCGTGGTCCGTCGAAACTACTTTAATCAATCCACGTTCAATGGTAAACTTTTTTGCGCTTGTCCGGGTATGAAATACAACACCCCTTTCTTTCAAAAGTTTGATGAGGCTACTGACAAATACATGTGGCGTAATGTGCGCATCACCCGGATAGAATACTCCTCCCCTGGCCGTCACGCGGACATCGGGCTCCATCTTCTGAATTTCAGCCAGCGACAGAACATACGCCTCCACTCCTGCCTTATTGGCCATGTGTGATGTTTCCATTTCCTCCTTCTCTGATTCAGCCCCTTGGTACAACATCAACAATCCTCTCTCGTGAAATCCAAAGTCGAATGGAAGTTCTTTCGACAGCTGCTGATACAAGGACCTGCTTAAGAAACTCAGTTCCTTTAACGCTGGAACAGAACGCTCTACATGCTCTTTGTTTGAATGTTTATAGAATTGATAACCCCACTTGATCAGTTCCCCGCTAAAACGGGGCTTCACATAAAACGGACTTTGGGAATTAAACATCCAGCGAAAGCCCTTGGCAATCATCCCTGGGGCCGCTAAAGGAATAATATGGCTGGGTACCAGCATACCAGCATTACCCATGGAGCAACCATCACTCAAATCACCTTGATCGATAATGACAACGCGAAAGCCGGCCTTGTTCAAATAGTACGCTGAACTCAGTCCAATTATACCACCACCGATAATTCCTATACTCTTCATTTATTAATTTAGAGTTTCCATGACATACGTCAGTGACTTAGTACTGCGTTATTAATACGCTTCTAGATCACCTGAAATCCATATGCATAGGGGTCATCATCAGGATCGATAGTAATGGTATTATAACCATACACTTTAGCCCAACCCTCTACACTCGGAATAATAGCTGGCCTTCCTTGTAACGTGGTAACCTCCTCAATCCGTCCTATGAACTTCGAGCCAATAATACTCTCGTGAATAAAATCCTGACCGGGTTTCCACTTTCCCTTCGCATACCACTGAGCCAACCGAGCGGAAGTACCTGTACCGCAAGGAGAACGATCAATTGCTTTATCTCCGTAGAAAACAGCGTTACGGGCCGTAGAGTTTGGGTCTATTACCTTGCCCGCCCATAGAATATGACTGCATCCATTGATCGTGGGATTTTCAGGGTGTACAAACTGATGCTTCCTGTTGATGTCCTTGCGCAATTCCCTGCTCCAGCTTATTAGCTGATCGGCAGTGAATTTTTCAAGTCCAGGGAAGGCAGGCTGAGGATCCACAATGGCATAGAAATTTCCGCCGTAGGCAACATCCAGAGTCAGTTCTCCCAGATCGGGACAGACCGCTTTGATATTCTCCGCAGCCAGGTAGGCTTTAACATTCCGGATCTTTACTGATTTTACCTTCTTCCCTTCCTGCTTGTATTCAACCTTTACCAGCCCGGCGGGAGTTTCAAGATTAAGAAAGCCCGGAGTCTTGGGAATGACCAGGCCTTGTTCTATAGCGATGGTCACGGTGCCGATCGTTCCATGGCCGCACATTGGCAGGCAACCGCTCGTCTCAATAAACAAAACACCGATGTCATTGGCAGGATCTGCCGGCGGATACAAAATACTGCCACTCATCATGTCATGACCACGAGGCTCAAACATAAGTCCTTTTCGTATCCAATCGTACTCGCGTAAAAAATGCTGTCTTTTTTCGCTCATGTTAGCACCTTCCAGGAGCGGACCACCTCCTGCCACCAATCGGACAGGGTTGCCACACGTATGAGCGTCAATACAAAAAAAGGTCTTACTTGGCATATAGCTAAAGTACGAGTAGCCGTCTAGTGCTTCCCTAATTCATTATTAAATAACCGCCAAATCCCCAAAGGGTTATCTTGTCTTAGCTCCGCTGGCAAAAGGGCATCCGGAAAATTCTGAAATGAAACCGGTCGAACAAATCGTTTGATAGCATCTGTACCCACAGAGGTAAAACGCGAGTCCGTAGTGGCTGGAAATGGCCCACCGTGCTGCATCGACGGACAAACCTCTACACCAGTCGGCACCCCATTTATGATAACCCTACCCACTTTCTCTGTCACCAGTTGAATGAAGTCAGCATATTGAACCAACTCATCGTCTTCACCTATGATCGTCGCAGTCAGCTGACCTGGCATTACACCCACAGCTGCTTTCAACTCATCCATCGTGGAGGCAATTACCAGCAAGGAATAGGGACCAAAGACTTCCTCGGCTAATCCCGGATTATTCAGGAAAGCAGCCGCCGCCACAGTCGCTAACGTAGGCATTCCCTGGTTTTCTTTAGGCTTGTCGCTCGATTCAGCTACCAAGGCAACACCCTTGTGAGCCAATGCCTTTTCTCGGTTCTTTCGATAATTAGATGCAATACCCGGGTGAAGCATGGTGCCCGGAGCAATTTTTTTCATTTTGTCACCAAGCTGTCGGGTAAACGCATCGAGCTCCGGACTTTGGAGGCTTAACATCAATCCGGGGTTTGTGCAAAACTGACCTACACTTAAAGTAATTGAAGCCGCATACATTTCAGCAATTTTCTCGCCTCGTGCTTTGAGCGCACCAGGGAGGATGAAAACGGGATTGATGCTTCCCATTTCAGCAAATACCGGGATCGGATCAGGACGTTGTGCAGCATAGTCATACAAGGCCTTGCCACCGGAAAAGGATCCTGTAAAGCCAACCGCCTTGGTCACAGGGTGCTGCACCAACGCCTTCCCTGCTTCAAAGGAAGTACTATGAACATGTTGAAAAGTGTGCCGAGGCATTCCAGTCTTTTCGATCGCGCGGCTAATCGCCTCAGCCACCAAGTCTGAAGTACCTGGATGGGCTGGATGAGCCTTGAGAACAACCGGACATCCGGCAGCCAAGGCAGAAGCAGTGTCGACACCCGCTGTAGAGTAGGCAAAGGGAAAATTGCTTGCACCAAAAACGACCACCGGACCAAGAGGCACAAACATCTTTCGGAGGTCAGGTTTTGGCAGTGGCGCCCGGTCTGCAAGGGCGGTGTCTACTCGCGCCTCCACCCAGGATCCTTCTTTTACCAAAGCTGCAAATTGCCGCAACTGATTGCAGGTACGTCCACGCTCACCCAAAAGTCTGGCCTCCGGTAGATTTGTCTCTTCCATTGCCTTTTGTATCAGCACGTTGCCCAGTACCTCAATCTCTGAAGCTATAGCTTCAAGAAATACTGCTTTCCCTGCACCGGTTACTTTGCGATAGGGCAGGAATGCATCCTGTGCTTGCCGCATTACCGCATCAATTTCCTTTCCTGAAAGATCTCTGTACATGATAGTATATTACGTTTTCATTCTAAATCCATTCAACGTTGCTGATCGTTTGCTGCACCACAACATCACCTGTATGTTTGGTCGATTTAGGTTCCACCAGCATTAGTTTCACTTCTTCATCACGTGTCCACGGTCTATGCTCGACACCTTTAGGAACAATTAAGATTTCCCCCGGTTTAGTCGCAATCGTCTGGTCTCGAAAGTCCATCATCAATGTTCCTTCCAGAACAACAAATAGCTCATCTTCAAGATCATGTTTGTGCCAGACCAGCTCACCCTTCACCTTTGCAATCTTGACATGATTATCATTTAACTCCCCGATAATGTAGGGATGCCAATAGGCTGAAAATTTATCAAATTTCTGAGCTAAGTTAATATGCATACGGTTAAAAGTTCAGGATTCACGGGTTAGGGCTCCAAGTTTGAAGCAGCAACCTGGGACTGTCGTTACAATTTTTTGTAGTCAGGTAATTCGGGGCGATTCTTAATGCCGTCACGTATGACTTTTAGAACCCGGTCCCGCTCTTCCCCAATAAGCGTCAGGCGGGGGGCGCGAACATGTTCGGAACCAATTCCTGTTTCAGTTTCAGCCAGCTTGATGTACTGAACAAGCTTGGCATGGATATCAAGTTCCAGTAAAGGAAGGAACCAACGATAAATCTTGAGTGCTTCTGAGATCTTTCCAGCCTTTACCAATTTGTAAATAGCCACGGTCTCTGCCGGAAAAGCACAGACAAGCCCTGCGACCCATCCATGCGCACCCATCAAAAGGCTTTCCATGGCCAGTGTATCAACGCCGCTAAGTATTTTGAACCTGTCGCCAAAGCGGTTGATCATCCGTGTCACATTACTGACATCGCGGGTAGATTCTTTTACAGCTTGAATGGTGGGCAGGTCCGCCAACTCCGCAAACATATCGAGCGTTACTTCCACTTTATAGTCTACAGGATTATTGTACACCATGATGGGAAGCGGTGTAGCCTTTGCCACCGCCTTATAGTAGGCCACAGTTTCCCGATGATCAGATTTATAGCGCATGGGAGGCAGCAACATAAGGCCCCTGACTCCGACCTTGGCCGCCTGGTCCGCCAGTTTCACCGCTTCACGGGTGCTACCTTCGGCAATATTCATCACCACCGGTACCTTGCCAGCTACTTTGTCAATGGTAAACTTTACCAGATCAAACTTCTCTTCATTGCTTAGCACACTGGACTCCCCAAGCGTACCGCCAAGAATCACACCTTCTGCGCCAGCGTCAAGTTGAGCCCGCAGGTTCTTTTCAAATAGCGTGAAGTCCAGCGTGTCTTGGGCGGTGAACTTGGTCGTGAGTGCAGGAAAAACACCTTTCCACATAAATATTTTTTTTCAAATATAGACACTTCAATGAAGCAATATTTCGCAGAAAATAGTTATAGAATGTACTATTTTGACTATTTATGTGTCTAGATTCTTCCAGATATGGGTAAAATAGTGCCAACCAGGGTTGTTTCCTTCAATGTGCCTCAGACGGAACACGAAGTGGTTCGCGTACAATTGGATGAGTCGACTCATTTCTATGATAAGCTCCATCAGCATCCCGAAATTCAAATTATGTTTATTGAATCTGGACTTGGAACCATCATCGCAGGAGATTACGTAGGAAGATTTCAACCGGGCGACATTTTCATTATTGGCAGTGGTCAGCCTCATGTGTTTCGATGTGATCAGTCATACTACGATGGTCCCGACGCGACTGCTGCAAAGAGTATAACCCTGTACTTTGACGAGAGGTATTTTGGAAAGGAACTTTGGGGTTCAAACGAACTTACCTTGGTCCGGGAATTTTCTACAAAAAGCCAAAAGAGTTATCAACTTGAGGGTACTGCGCAGAGTGAGGCCTCTTGCCAAATAAAACAATTAAGTCATAGCACCGGCCTTGAGAAACTACTGCACTTCTTTTCACTGCTGAAGTTACTTATTGAAACCGATCGCAAGAAAACACTTTCGATCCAGCCAGGCCGATTGATTCACAGCGAAGAAGGGCGTATGAATTCGATAATAGAATTTACGTTTCGTGAGAGCCACCGCAAAATATATCTTTCAGAGGTAGCCCAACTGGCTAATCTTTCTGCAGAAGCCTTTTGCCGATACTTCAAACTTCACACAAGGAAAACCTACATCAGCTTCCTAAATGAGGTGCGGGTTAGTTATGCCTGTCAATCGCTAATCCAGAAGGATATTAGCATCCAACAAGTTTGCTACCAGACAGGTTTCAGCAATATTTCAAATTTTAACAGGATTTTTAAAAGGATCACCCATAAAACACCCATCGGCTTCCGACAGCAGTTGCAATTCGGCAATTAATTCTGTAAACTTTGTAAGACCTAACTAGACCCAATTGATATGAGTGTTGTCACCAAAATTGAAGGCTGGGGGAATTCTCACCGTCCAGGCTGGCTTGACATTTTCCGAATAGCCCTTGGAATTTTCATTACTTACAAGGGGGCCGTATTCGCGTCCAACATCGAATCGCTCGAGATGAGCATTACGGGCGTCAACATGCTCTACACTGGAGTGGCGTTAGCCCACTATATCATCTTCGCTCACATTCTGGGTGGTCCACTTATAGCCTTTGGGCTAGTGACACGGATTATGTGTTTCGTTCAACTTCCCATACTCCTTGGAGCAGTAGCGCTCGTAAATTATAAGGAATTCATGTCTGTCGGTAATCCTATGGAGTTTGAAATTTCAGTTATTGTGCTAATTGGCCTGGTCGTCTTTATGGTTTTCGGCGCTGGCAAATTTTCCATCGACGAGAAAAGGAGACAGGAAAAAGCAACACAACAACACGTGTGATTCTTGTACATATCAAACGTGTACAGGTAATTAATTATAACACTTTTACCCTTTCTTGAGTTCGAAAATCGTCAACTCCGGTGGCATGCCAATCCGGCCTGGGTATCCTAGGTATCCAAAGCCACGATTCACATAAAGGTATTGCTCTCCTTCCTTGTATAAGCCGGCCCACTGGTTATACACATACTGAACGGGACTCCACTTGAAACCAGCTATCTCCACACCAAACTGAAAGCCATGAGTATGACCAGCAAATGTTGCATCGATGTCCGGGTACTGTGATCTTACCTGGGCATCCCAATGTGTCGGGTCGTGCGACAATAATAGTTTCGCTGCGGCATCTTCTGTGCCCGCGTAGGCAAGATCCATTTTGCCGTACTTCTGAAACCTTGTTCCCCAGTTTTCTATGCCTATGATGGCAATCTTGTCACCACCTTGCTCAATGAAGCGGTGTTCGTTTAGCAGCAAATCATACCCCAGCAAACGATGAGCTTCAATCAAGTCCTTAAAATTTTGGCTCTTCGCTTCCTTTGTGGTCCACTTCTTGTAATCCCCGTAGTCGTGATTGCCCGTAATGGAGAAAACCCCTAATGGTGCGCGGAGTTTATTAAAGACATCAAAATAGTCTTTGACTTCCCTGGTCTCGTTATTCACAAGATCGCCGGTAAAAAAAATAACTTCCGGTTTTTCCTTCATAAACATCTCCACCCCGCCCTTCACTGCCGTCTTATCCCAAAAACTTCCTGAGTGAATATCAGAAATCTGGCCAATCCGAATGCCGTCAAAAGAATTTGGAAGATTCTTAAGGTTCAGGGTGATGCGTTTTATCCGGTAGTCATGAGCACCAGAAATGATGCCATAGGCGAAGCCACCCAAGGGTATACTCGCCGCGATTACGGCTGCCTTGGATAAAAATTCTGAGCGGGGAATCGAAGTTCCCGGTAGCCCACCGGATGAATCTTTTGAAAAATAACTGACAACCCATCTTGTGCCACGTTGAATATCATCGACAAATAAGAACACG
This sequence comes from Cyclobacteriaceae bacterium, assembly GCA_043779735.1. GTDB lineage: Bacteria > Bacteroidota > Bacteroidia > Cytophagales > Cyclobacteriaceae > ELB16-189. The sequence goes on from JAYWDR010000105.1 coordinate 12,769, forward strand.
ACAGCAAACAGCTTTGAAAAGTACACGGTGAATACACCCGTAATCATCCAATTGCGCACATTGGCACTTACGCGATAAGGGTCATCGAATGCCCACCACAGCAAGGCCACCATGCTAAACACTGTAGGCACCCAGTAGGTTATCCTAATGCCGGATTTCCAGGCTGCCGAAAAGTTTTTGGTAATATTCGTTATCGCCTGAAAGACATAGTAGTCTATCGCAATAAAAATAACTACCAAAAAAAGTATCAACCAGATTCTGTTCATGATAAGAAAGTAAGGTCACCCCGGGTAGAGACGTTCATAACTCAAAAATATTGTCTTTAGTTCAGCGCCACAGAACCCTCAGCCTCCACGGGTTTCACCTTAAGTCCAAAAACGCGCTCTTTCAATCGCGCCATGGTAAGGTACATCACGGGTACAAGTATCAGGGTTAGAAAAGTTCCGAAAATAATACCAAATATCATTGTCCACGATAGCGGACCCCAGAAGGCAACGTTATCACCGCCGAAGTAAATATGAGGGTTGAATTCTGTGAAGAGCGTAACGAAATCGATATTAAACCCAACCGCCAGCGGTATCAGGCCCAACGTTGCCGCCATAGCGGTAAGCAACACGGGCGTCATCCGGGTCTTGCTTGCCTCAACAATAGCTTCTTCCAAAGGCACGTCTTTAGAAATAAGTAGATCCGTAAATTCTACGAGTAAGATTCCATTTCGAACTACGATTCCGGCCAGGGCTAGCACACCTACACCTGTCATGACAATGGATATTTCCATTCTAAAGAGTGAGAAGCCCAAAAGCACCCCGATAATACTCAAGATAATTTCAGACAAAATGATGAGTGGCTTGCTGGTAGAATTAAACTGAATGACCAGGATCATGAATATTAAACCTAACGCTATCAACCCTGCTTTGCCAAGGAACGCCATTGTCTCTTCCTGCTTTTCCTGTTCACCAGTCATGTTAATCACCACGTCATCCTGAAGTTTGAAAGCAGTCATGGCTTGCTGTATTTGACCTACTACTTCGTTGGCGTTATAGCCACCTAGTACGTTGGAAGCTAGGGTAATGGTTCGTTTTTGATCGATTCGTCGGATACCGGCATAGCTGTTCGAATATTCGATCTTTGCGAAAGACGAAAGCGGCACTTGTCTCACTACTCCACCCATGGTCATGTCGCGGAAAGTAATAGGAAGGTTTATCAACGTATTTATATCATTGCGTTGACTCGACTGAATTCTCAACTGGATAGGGTAGTCATCATTGGCATCCCTGAATTTGGACACCTCAAAGCCGTAAATGGCAGTGCGCAGTGTTCCGCCGATCTGGGCGGTAGAAATACCTTCACGGTTGGCCTTTTCACGGTCGATGTGAATGACAATCTCAGGCTTATCGCTCTGAAAATCGGACTTCAATTCTTCAATGCCTGCAATTTGAATTGAATCAAGGTATTTTTTTGTCCGTATAGCCGTTGCGATTAGTACTTCAAAATTTTCTGCAGAGATCTCAATGTTAACTGGTTTGCCTGTTGGTGGGCCACCTTGTTCCTGGTCAACAGAAATTTCTGCTCCTTTTATCCCTTTGACAGCTGCACGGATTTTGTCAAGATACACGCGCGACGATTGGCCATTGCGGTCCCCAAAATTCACAAATGCAACCGTTACTTTTCCAAGGTGCGGACTCGCTTGCCTTCCGCCGTCAAATGGATTTTCACTTGCCCCAATGGCCACGTTAGAAATAATAGACTCCACTACCGGATTGTTCTTGCCGACGACTTGCACTACCCTACTTTCCACCACATGGGTAACAGAATCAGTAACATGCTGGTCAGTGCCTATGGGTAGCCGGACATAAGTAAAAATAAAGTTAGGATCGCCTTTCGGAAAAAATACTACGGGGGGTTTGCGGACGGATGTGAACCAGATGGAAAAAAAGAATAGCACCACAACAGAAGCCATGACCGCAAATGGGCGGTAACCTATAAGGCACCAGGACACCAGCTTCATGTAGCCACGCTGAACCTTAGGCCACCAATTGGTCTGGAAGCCAGAGATCATTTGTTCCAAGACAAAACGATACAGCGAATAAATACCAAATATGAACAATGTGAAATTGCCAAGGCCAAACGAGCCTGTGACATACCAAATCAAAGCAATCGCCGCAAAGATTACGCCGGACACCTTATACCCTTTGGTGAATTTCTTGCGGCTGTGGTCATGATCATGCGCGCTCATAAAGTCAGCCGCAAACACAGGGTTCATGATGTAGGCCACTACCAGGGAAGCTAACAAGGCAACAATCAACGTGACGGGCAGGAAGAACATGAATTCACCGATGGTCCCAGGCCAAAATGCCAGCGGCACAAAAGGAGCCAGTACTACCAAGGTCCCTGAAAGTACAGGCATGAACACTTCACCGGCCGCAATCTTCGCTGCCTTACGGATAGGAACTTTTCCATTGTCAAAGACCCGATGCGTATTTTCAATCACCACAATGGCATCGTCCACCACAATACCCAGAGCCAACAGGAATGAGAATAAAGTCATCAGATTCAGGGTGAACCCCAGAGTGGGAAAAACAAGGAACGCAATGAAACTGGAGATGGGCACAGAGAGGCCCACGAAAATAGCGTTGGTAGCGCCCATGAAGAACATTAAAATTATGGTCACTAGCACAAAACCTATAATGATTGTGTTGATCAAGTCGTGCAAAGTAGTTCGCGTGTTGTCAGACTGATCTGCGGTGATTGTGATCTTGACGCCGGACGGCACGATATTATCTTCAAAATCTTTAACGATGCGATTGATTTCGTCAGAGGCATTAATAAGGTTCTCCCCTCCTCGTTTAATCACATTGAGGGTAACTACATTCTTGTTGTCGAGTCTTGCAAAACTCTCCTGTTCCTTGTGCGTGTCAATTACTTCTGCGACATCCTTAAGATATATTTTTCCGCCTTTGATGGAGCCAACCACCGTGTTTGCAATCTGATCAGCGCCGGTGTATTCTCCATTCACGCTCAACGAGCGCTTCATGCCATCCACTGAAAGTTGTCCAGCTGAAATAATTCTGTTTTCAAAGCCTATGGCGCTGGAAATATCGTCAAGACTTACGCCAGCCTGTGCGGCCTTAAACATATCGAGGTTAATCTGGATCTCACGGTCCAGTGCCCCTACAATATCAACCCTTCGTATCTCTGTGAGGGCTTCAATCCGGTCTTGCATCTGCTCAGCATATTTCTTCAGCGTTTGCAGGTCAAAATCACCAGACAGATTCACATTCATGATGGGCACCTCCGAAATATCAATGTCAATGACCTGGGGATCATCGGGAAGGTCATTGGGAAGGTCTTGCTTGGCTCTGTCTACGGCCTCTTTCACTTCCCTTTTGGCCTCCTTTACCTCGACATTCGTTTCAAACTCAATAATAACATTTGAAAAATCCTGGACGGAGTTGCTTGAGATTTTCTTCACACCGGCAATGGACTTCACCTCTTTTTCGATCTGTTTGGTGACCAGATTTTCCACATCACTGGGCGAAGCACCGGGATACACCGTAGCTACGAAGATCTGCGGAAATACTACTTCCGGAAAATTTTCCTTCGGCAAGCTGTTGTACGTCATGATACCCGCCAGGCAAATGATGGCCGTGGCAACATAAATCACAATTTTATTATCAATGGACCAGCTGGTGGGTTTGAATTCTTTTTCGGTGTCTTTCATAGAGGTTCAAGGTTCAAGGTTCAAGGTTTAAGGTTGGAATAATAATCTTGTACCATTATATCTTGATCAATTCTCCGTCATTTAGTCCCTGGTATCCAATCGTTATGATTCTGTCGCCGGCCTTCAAGCCCGCTTTTATTTGTGCAAGATTGCCATACACCCCACCTACCTCAACCACTTTCCTGCGCGCGAAAAACTTGTCGCCCTCAGCTTCAGCAACGTAAACGATCTTTTGATTGTTGACCTCCTGAACGATGTTTACGGGCACTACAATAGCGGCACTCTCAGAATAAAAAATAATCCGCAATACACCCGTCATATTGGGGCGAAGGTCCTCATTGGCAGGCAACGCTACCTCTACCGGGAATGTTCTGGAAAGCTGATTAATTGTTTTGCCTACAAACGTAACTTGTGCTTCGATGGACTTATTCACATCAGAAAAAGTAAGGCTGACCTTGTTGCCCTTATTAATTGACGTCACGTAGGATTCAGAAACACTGGCTTTCATTTTGAGTTTGTTACTGCTTACCACGCGAAAGGCAGGTAACCCCGGTGCTGCATTCTGTCCTATCTTCATGGATACCTCATCTACAGAGCCATCAATGGGAGATTTCACGCGACTCATATCAAGCTGTTCATTGAGGGTCGCCAGTCTCTTCTCCATACTTTCCTTGTTCGACTTAGCCTGCAGATATTGTACCTCGGTACCTATCTTCTGATCCCACAAATTCTTTTGTCGTTCATACACGGTCTTGGAAAGCTCCATTCCCGACTTCACCTCTTCAATGCTGCGAAGCGTCATGGAATTATCAATCTGGGCAAGAGTCTGACCCTTTGAAACGATATCACCTTCTTTCACAAAAACCTGTGATATCATTCCGACGGTTCTCGCGCTGACCAAAATATTATCGACGGCCTCAACAGAGCCCTGGGTTTGAACATAATAGTCAAAAGGTCGGAGGATCAACTCGGTAACAGCCACATCTTTTGATTTTGGTGCTTTTGCTCCCGGATTTTCCTTCGCAATCTCCGACTCCAATTTCCGGATTTCACCGGATAGTTTCGCATGTTGAGCTTTCAACTCGGCCAACTGTGTCTTCTTGTCTTTCGGGGCACTGCTGCAAGATGAGAAAAGTACTCCCAGCGTGATGATGGCAAGAGCGATCAGGTAAAATCTATTTTTCATGATTATTTATTTTCGGGGTTGATTAGACTATTATTTTCATAAGTAGAAGGCAAAAGTTTACCATAAGCTTTGTCAAGGTCAACCTTTGCCACCATGGCATCAAATAGCGCTGAGTAGTAGTTGGTTTGCGCCTGACGAAGGCTGTTTTCAGCATCAGTCACCTCCAGGCTTGAGCCCACACCCTGACCATATTTAATTTTCGTAACACGGGCCACATTTCCTGCTAAGTCCTGATTCTCTTTTTGGGCAGCCAGGCTTGTAATAGCATTTTCAAAACCTATTGAAGCCGTGGTGATTTCCAGGTTAATGGAATTCTTCAAATTGACGAACCCATTGTCAATTTGTACCAACTTGAGTTTTTCCTGCTGTATCCTGAAGGTTC
>JAYWDR010000106.1:0-2380 GCA_043779735.1 Cyclobacteriaceae bacterium
GGCGCGCCGCTTGAAGTTGTAGAAAACCTGCAAGAGCTTGAAGATGATGGACAGCCCTATGAAAGTATTGAAGAGATTTGGCCGGATTACCCCACCAAAGAAGATTTCTTCTTTAATGAAGATGAATATTAATTAATCACGGAATTGATTGAAGCAAGCTGGCGCAGGTCAGCTTTTGTTATTTAAGAGTGCTCCTGCGATGATCAGATCTTCCGGGGTAGTGATTTTAATGTTTTCATAGCTTCCCTCAAACAATGAGATAACATGCCCGGCGCGTTCGGCAACGCTCGCATCGTCGGTCAGACTGGGATCTTCTTTCATCTGATAGGCTTGCTTGATCAATGATACATCGAAAGTCTGGGGGGTTTGAATAATCCGAAATCGTGAGCGGTCAACGGCCTTCGTATTGTTCTGATCTATCATGCGGATGGACTCCTTCAATCTTACCGCGGCCACGGCTGACCGATGTACCGCGGCCAACTGAAAGGAAGCGCCAATAATATTTTCACTCACCAAAGGTCTTACCCCATCATGAATGGCAACCAAGCCTGGTCCTTCAATTTTATCAAGGCCGTTTCTTACCGATTGAAAGCGGGTGTCCCCTCCTTTTTGAAGAATCACCGGGATTGAAAATTGATGGCGGGCTACCAGTATGTTCCAGGTTTCAAAATCATCTTCCGGCAACACCAGAATGATCGGGAGTGAACTCGAATATCTGGAAAACGCCAACAGAGTACGAAAGATGACCGGCAGGCCATTCAATTCAATGAACTGCTTGGGCAAACTGCTATTGATGCGCCTGCCCTTGCCACCTGCTACGATGAGTGCGTATTCCCTGGGGTTCAAGATTTTTTATTAAGCGATAGGTATTTAGCCACCAAGACACTAAGAAATCACTTATGAGTTTGTGGAACTTGGTGCCTTGGAGTCTTTGTGTCAGAATTCGTTTTTATTTTATCCTCCCCCCTTAGATGATCAGCATAGCATCACCATAGGTGAGGAACTTATATTTTTCTTTTTTAGCAACTGTATAAGCTTGCATAGTCAGATCAAATCCACCAAACGCGCAAGCCATCATCAGCAGAGTGGACTCAGGCTGGTGGAAATTAGTTACAAGACCACTGCAGATTTTGAAATCGTATGGTGGAAAGATGAATTTGTCCGTCCAGCCTTCACGCTCTTTCAACCGGTTGCTGGCAGAGACTGCTGTCTCCAATGTGCGCATGGAGGTAGTACCGATAGCACAAATTTTATTCTTGCCATCCAGCGCCTGATTCACAACCTTTACCGCTTCCGGTCCGACAATAAAATTTTCGGAATCCATTTTATGTTTTGTTAGGTCTTCCACATCCACAGCCCGGAAAGTACCCAATCCGATATGTAATGTTACGAAGGTCATATCGATGCCTTTAAGTTGCATCCGTTTCATCAGCTGCTTGGTGAAGTGCATGCCGGCGGTGGGAGCGGAGACGGCCCCTTTTTTCCGTGCGTAAATCGTTTGGAACCTTTCCTTGTCAGCGGGTTCGATTTTACGCTTGATATATTTTGGAAGCGGAGTTTCGCCCAATGTCTCTACTACTTTATCAAAAGCATCTGAGTCACCGTCAAATAAGAAACGGATGGTACGGCCGCGGGAAGTGGTATTGTCAATGACCTCCGCCACCAGGTCGCCATCACCGAAATAGAGTTTGTTTCCAACACGAATCTTTCTGGCTGGGTCCACCAGAACATCCCACAGGTGCATCTCTGCGTTGAGTTCGCGCAGCAGGAAGACTTCAATCTTAGCGCCGGTCTTTTCTTTGCGCCCGTAGAGCCGTGCGGGAAACACCATCGTGTCGTTTCCCACGAAAACATCTCCCTCCTCAAAGTAATCGACAATATCTTTAAAGACTTTATGTTCGATTTTGCCGGTGTCTTTATGAACTACCATCATGCGGGATTCATCACGGTTTTCTGCAGGATGCAGTGCAATCAGATTGTTGGGAAGTTCAAATTTGAATTCTGATAATTTCATAGTTAGGTGTTTATTTCTAATCCCGATTCAGAGCGGCCGGAAGACCGGTAGCTTTCGGGAAAGTTCAATACGGCAGATCCTTTGATTCGGATGAAACGAGGGGAGGTCCTTGAATAAAAAAGTGAAAAAAGACGGTAAAACCGGTCGGACATCATCATAAGCTTACGGGCTTTGGCCCCGCTGTCAGGAGGGGCCCTTCATTTAATAAGGCTGCAAAAATAAGGATTTGTTTGAATTGAAAGCTTTTCACAACCGAAATAGATTATTACGCGTTTATTTGCCCAATGCTAGTGCTCCGACTTATTTTTGAAAGCTTTGGTTTTGCCTGGAAGGCCTTAAAATCCAACATCTTGAGAACCATCCTTT
>JAYWDR010000107.1:0-7028 GCA_043779735.1 Cyclobacteriaceae bacterium
CTTTTAAATAACTTAAAACTTCCGGAATACCGTACCCGCTATCGCAGCAGGCGTGAACTCAGAGGAAAAAAACCATCGGAGGTACTTCCAATGCTCACAACCTGGGTTGCCAATCTGGATAAGAACGATGCTAAATATGAACACCATTTGCTGGAAGGCTTATGGGTAAGTTGGGGACTTAATAAAGTGGATCAAACACTACTTCGTCAATTGCTTCATGCGAATGATTATCGTGCAAGAGCGGCAGCCGTCCGGGTGTTGCGGTACACGGGTCATCAAGTATCAGATCAAGTTGACTTACTGATGCAGGCAGCACGCGATGAGCATGGACGTGTCAGGCTCGAAGCGATAGTAGCAGCCTCCTGGCTTGAAAAGGAAAAAGGTCTGCCTATTGTCATCGAGGCCGGAAAGATGCCACTCGATGAATGGATGGTTCATGCACATGAAACAGCATTGGCACACCTTAATGGCAAGGCTTTAGAAGAAGAAAAAGATGAGGAGATCGTGACCCACCTTACAGGAACCAACCGCGAGCTGTTCATTGCTGGCAAAGCAATCTATAGTAGGGAGGGGTTCTGCATTACCTGCCATCAGCCTGATGGCAGAGGGCTTTCAGCGTCAGGCTTCCCCCCTATTGCTTCCACCAACTGGGTAAACGGCAGCGAAGAGCGTTTGATTAAACTTGTGTTGAAGGGATTGCTTGGTCCCATTGAGGTGCTCGATACAAAATATGCCGGACAGGTACCGATGACTCCTTTCGGAGGAATGCTCAAAGACGAAGAAGTTGCGGCTGTACTTACTTACGTTAGAAATGCTTTTCAAAATAAAGCCTCGGTCATATCCCCAAATCAGGTGAAAGAAGTAAGAGCTTCTATTGAAAGTAAAACCGGTTTCTATTCACCGGAAGAGTTGCTCAAAAAACATCCGATGGAGAAGTGAGGCGATTTGACATTATCAACGAAATGATTAAATGATTTCCATATAACAGCTATGAAAAATTTAATAAGTTCAGTGAAGTTGATCCTGTTGATTGGTTTATTGACCTGCAGTATGCATGCTTGGCCACAGGCCAAAGAAAAGTCAACCAGAAAAAAACCATTGGTAGTATTTGTAACTGGCGATCATGAATATGGAAGCGAATCCACTATGCCACTATTTGCTGCCGAGTTGGAAAAGAATTACGGGATGGTCACGATCGTTCTTAAATCTTCTCCCGATCATACTTCGGAAGAAAATATTCCAGGGTTGGAGGCTTTGAAAGATGCGGACCTTGCAATTTTTTTCCTGCGATGGAGACGATTGCCTGCCGATCAGGTAAGATTCATTGATGATTATTTGAAGTCCGGCAAACCCATGATGGGTTTTCGAACCACTTCGCATGCATTTAATTATCCCAAAGGACACGAGTTAGAAAAATGGAATGCCTTTGGTGAACGCGCTTTCGGCTCGCCACCTGGATGGGGTGGGCCGGCAAACCATACTCACTACGGGCATGAAAGCAGTACAGATGTTTCTGTTATTTCTGAGGCTGCGCAACATCCCATATTAAAAGGGGTGGATAAAAATTTTCATGTAGCATCATGGCTTTACAAAGTCTTGCCCGATTATCCCGCGAAAGGCTCTACTTGGTTGCTCATGGGGAAAGCAGTAAATCCGAATAGCCCAGATGCCATTGATAACCCTGTGGCGTGGACTTGGCAAAACGCTTCAGGTGGAAAGACTTTCATGACAACACTAGGGCATCCGGAAGATTTTCAGCAGGAAGCACTTCAACGTATGGTAATCAATGCCGTCCATTGGACATTGGGAAAGCAAGTACCCAAAAAATGGGCTGGTAAAATAAATATGGATGTGAAATATAGAATGCCTTAAATGAAATATTTCGGTTAAGTGGAATACAATTTATGAACTGAACATATTTTAATATTTTCAACTCTAATAAATAAATGAACGGATGAATAAAATTGGATTTAATTTATTGGCTTGGTCTGCAGGTATTGGTGATGATATGATTCCTGTTGCCGATCGTTTGAAGAAAATTGGATATGACGGCATTGAATGTTTTATGGCGGAACGGAGCAATGAAGTTTATAAGCACTTTGGAAATCATTTGCGAAGTATAGGCTTAGAGGCCACGTGCGTTCTTGGATTGGGGCCGGAAGAAAACCCCGCAAGTGATTCTTCTGCCGTACGGGAAAAAGCATTGGCTCGTTTAAAGGAAGCGATAGACTGCGCTCATACATTGAATTCAAAAATTATCTGTGGGCCTTTTCATTCGGCCTTTGCAACCTTTGCGGACCGCCGTCCTCCTGAAGCAAGTGAGTATGCATGGAGCGCTGAGGTACTGCATGCTGCTGGTGATTATGCCGCACAGGCCGGCATTGTCCTGACACTGGAGGCCCTTAATCGTTTCGAGTGTTATCTGTGCAACACTATGGAGCAACTAACCCTGCTTGTGAACAAGGCCTCTCACTCGAATGTAAAAGCAATGTTCGATACGCACCATGCCAACATTGAAGAGAAAAAATTATCAGAGGCCATAAAAATAATATCACCCCTGCTGGCGCATGTACACATCAGTGAGAACGACCGGGGTACTCCTGGCGATGGCCATGTGCCGTGGGATGAAACTTTTTCCACACTGGCAGCTATCCGATACCATGGCTGGCTCACCATTGAAGCCTTTACCAGGAACGATCCGAACTTTGCCAATGCAATCAATGTTTGGCGCGAATATTCAGAACCGTGGGATATGGCAGAGAAGGGTTTCGGATTTGTTAAGAAAAATTGCAGCGAGCATGGGCTTTGATATAGACTAACATATATTCAATGGATTGTATAAATGAAAGAAATATCGTCAAGCCACCGCTCATCACCATGAGAATACCAATTATGTCATCATCCGGGTTAGCTATTATAAAATCCTATCATAACAATGCCTGAAGCGACTGATGTGACAAGTTTCTGGTTATGGCAATTCCTCGGGAGGCTGCATCCACTCATAGTTCATTTTCCAATTAGCCTGTTGGTTGTTGCGCTGATCCTGGAAATTTACTCCTGGAACAAAAAAGAACTTGCCTTCCGGTCCGGCCAACATATTATTCTGATCATCGGGGCGCTAAGTGCTGTGGTTGCTGTAGTCTTTGGCTTATTGCTGAAAGATCAGGATCAATACAGTGACGACACACTCACCATCCACCAATGGACTGGGATTACAACGGCTGCCATGGCAGCAACGGCGCTATATTTTTTCCGACTTTCCACTAAGTATAATAACAGCACGCATCTGGTCACTGTCTATAGAACGTTTTTAATTTTTTCTGTTGTTGGAGTAGCTGTTGCAGGCCACTACGGTGCAACCCTGACACACGGTGATGGTTATTTAACGGAGGGTTTACCAAGGGACAATGAAAATGGTTTTAATGGCAGCCCGGAATTTAACTTAGCAAGTTTCAAGAACGACTCTACGCATCAGAAGTTGGACGTAAACCAGGTGGCCGCACTTAATTTAGAAGTGCGGTCAATCTTTGCCCATAATTGTTATAAATGCCATAGTGAGGTGAAAACAAAAGGCGAACTGAGGTTGGATAAAAAAGAACTTGTTATGCGCGGTGGCAAATCAGGAGAAGTGATTAACCCTGGCCATCCGGAGCAAAGTGAAATGATACGAAGACTTCTCTTGCCGAGGGAAGATAAAGAGTCTATGCCTTCTAAAGGCAAGACATTGAGCCAAAAGGAAATTGCCACTTTACAACTATGGATCAAAATGGGGGCACTTTGGCCGGATACAAATGAAAAAAGCGTGTATCGTGTAGCGGAGTTGGCACCTAGGAGGCCGGTGGTTCCGCGTGAAGAGGCAGGGTTGGCCAACCCTATCGATCGCTTTGTGAATGCATATTTTAAAGACAACGATATTTCCTGGCCAGCAATTGTAAGTGATCGGATTTTTATCCGAAGGGTTTTTTTGGACATCATTGGACTATTGCCACCACCTGAAAAAGTAAATGCTTTTCTTGTTGACAGCCATCCTTTCAAACGTGAATTGCTGGTGAAGGAACTGCTTAATCGCAACGATGACTATGCACAGCATTGGCTGAGTTTCTGGAACGATGCATTGAGAAATGATTACTCGGGCACCGGCTATATTACAGAAGGTCGTTTTGGTATTACCGAATGGCTGTATGCATCACTTAAAAGTAATAAGCCGTATGATGCTTTTGTTAAAGAACTTGTTAGCCCGGATAAAAAATCGGAAGGATTTATCAGGGGAATAAAGTGGCGCGGAACAGTAAATGCAAGTCAGCGGGTTGAAATGCAAGCTGCTCAAAATATCTCGCAGGTTTTTCTTGGTTTAAACCTGAAATGTGCTTCCTGCCACGATAGCTTTATTAGCGGTCTAAAATTATCGGATGCATACGCATTTGCAAATATTTTTTCTGACACCACCCTTGAAATAAACCGATGTGATAAACCGACAGGTAAGCTGGCTGGTACTAAAATCATTTTTTCTGAATTGGGGTCCATCGATAGTACACTCAGTGTTGTCAAAAAACTAAAACAACTTGCCGAGTACCTTACCGCTCCGCAAAACGGAAGGCTTTACAGAACAATTGTTAACCGTATCTGGGCTCAATTCATGGGAAGGGGAATAGTGGAACCAGTCGATCTGATGGACAACCAACCCTGGAGCCAGGATTTGCTCGATTGGCTTGCTTCAGATTTTTTCAAAACTAAGAATAATCTTAAGGACTTGATTTTCATAATCACTACTTCGAAAACCTATCAATTGACTTCTGTTGGAATTAAAAATGAGAACGATATTCTTAAAGTAGATTACACCTTCAAAGGCATGCACCGCAGGAGATTATCAGCGGAGCAGTTTGTGGATGCTATTAGTACCATTGTTGATCCAGTTTATCCTGATACCCTTCGGCAATATGATCCGTTCAAAAACGCAATGCCGCTGGTGCCGATGTCTTATGCGAGAGCATCACTTGTAAGGAACGATGTTCTTTTAACAGCATTGGGCCGTCCTAACCGCGAGAACGTTTCAACGAGCCGGTCATCTCAGGCAAACCTATTGCAGGCATTGGAACTTACCAATGGAAATAGGTTTAACAGCGTGCTGGCGTCGGGTGCAAAGAAGTGGAAGGGAAAACTTAAGAATAGCGATGAAATAATAAATGGATTGTACCTTATGTCTTTAGGACGTTATCCTGAAAAGTCAGAAATGAAAGTTGCTTCTGATATGTTAGGCCCATTGCCCAGCGAAGAGAATATTCAGGACTTAATTTGGGCTATCGTTTTGCTTCCGGAATTTCAATTGATTTATTAAATTGATGTTAAGCTGGGCTTTTGTGGCAATTTTCTTAATTAATTTTTTGCCACCAAGTCACGAAGTCACTAAGAAATCACGAAAGTTGGTTAACTATCGTCACTGAAATGAACAAAAACTAAACTGAAGTTGACCAGAATTGGACCATAAGATTCTCCTTAGTGAAACTTGGTGTCTTAGTGCCTTTGTGGCAAATTCTTTAGTTAACTAATGTAATAGAATGAACAGAAACTGGAACCGAAGGGAATTTTTACAAAGGACCAGCGCTGCCACATTCGCTGCACTCGCTGCTGGAATACCCACAACGATGTTGAGTTCATGTGGAAGAACCAGGATTAAAAGTAAAGCAGATACTGTGATTCTCCTTTGGATGGCAGGAGGCATGGCCCATACCGATACGTTTGATCCAAAAAAATATACCCCGTTTGAAAAAGGAATGCAGTCAAACAACGTGCTCAGTACATTTAAATCTATTCCAACAGCCTTGGATGGAATTAATTTTTCAGAGGGCCTTCAATCCATCGGCAAACTGATGAATGAAGGCACGGTGATCCGATCGTATGTGGCTGCAGACCTCGGACATATTTTACATTCAAGACATCAATACCATTGGCATACGTGCTATGAGCCTCCTCAAACTGTTGCAGCCCCCCATATCGGTTCCTGGATTGCCAATCAGCTTGGTCCAAAGAATCTGGTGATCCCGGCTTTTATTGACATCGGACAACGGTTTACTGTGGGTGAAGCTGAAGAACTAAAGGCTTTTCACACGGCAGGATTTCTTGGAAATGAATTTGGCCCGTTTTTCATCCCTGATCCTTCAGCAGGTTTGGAAAGCGTGAAGCCGCCGGTGGGGATGAGCTATCAACGGTTTGAAAGACGGAATCAAATTTATAAAGAGCTTATCAACAGTAGTCCTGTTGGCGAATTTGGGAGCGACTATCAGAAAGAATCGCTGCAGCGTTCTATGGAACAAGCGTATAGGTTGCTTAAGTCGCCAGAGTCAAAAGCATTTGACCTGAGCTTAGAGCCAAAAGAAAGCTATGATAAATACAATACAGGGCGTTTTGGATTAGGATGTCTGCTTGCCCGCAGATTGACCGAACAAGGTGCGAGGTTCATTAGCGTAACTACCGAGTACGAACCGTTTAAAGGTTGGGATACACACGAGAATGGGTTTACCCGGCTGATTGAAATGAAAAAACAAATTGATGTGCCCATAGCACAATTGATCCACGATTTGAAACAGACAGGACACCTAGACCGCACGATCGTAATATTGGCCAGCGAGTTCAGCAGGGACATGATGATAGAAGGCCGGCCGGGGGCCACTGTACAAGAACAGGTGAAGCAACCTGATATTATTCAAGATATAAAGCATTATGGCATGCACCGTCACTTCACGGATGGAGGTTCTATTTTGATGTTTGGAGGAGGCATAAAAAAAGGATATGTGTATGGCAAAACTGCCGATGAACGCCCCTGCAAAACCTTAGAGAAACCAATCAAAATAGCGCAACTGCATCAAACATTATATCACGCACTAGGCATTCCAGAGGATAGGCATTATGTAATTGAAAAACGACCATTCTACACAACTCCAGATGGTAATGGGAAAGTGGAGATGGAACTGTTTGCGTAGAAATTATCGTGAATGCCCCCTGACCCCAAAGAACGTACGTGCCATTTATCA
>JAYWDR010000108.1:0-2377 GCA_043779735.1 Cyclobacteriaceae bacterium
GAACCAGGAGGTGCTGGGTAATGACCTTTTCGTTGTGCCACATCTGGCCGGTTCACTCCTGCCGCAGCGACCTTTACCAAGACTTCATTGGCACGAGGTTCTGGCATGGGTCGTTCCTTCCATTGTAGGACATCTGGAGCACCTGGGCGCGTAATGACGATGGCATTCATTTCGTAATGGAGTATTAGCTCAAGTTAGAAGACATAGAGCCTCTGGTTACTGCCGGATAGCAATATGTAAAGTATTGGTTGAGTGCCATTACGCTCCTATTTGAAGCTGTATCCTCCCACGAAGGCAAGGGCGATGTTTCCATCAACAGCATGTGAGGAATAAAACACCTTTGTTTCTGCGCTTAATGAAAATCTTTCGTTGAGCTTTCTCTTATAGCCCAGGGTACCGGTAAAGTCTGCCGCGGACAATCCTTTAGCATCGAAATCTCCTGCGAAGTTCGTCGTAATGTCATTGGTTAAGATAGAAATCCCCATGGAAAAATTGAAATAAAATGTTTTATGGATCTTCATTCCTATCACAAGTTGTATTGGTGTGGCACTATTGACAATTTTCGTTTGCCTTGCTCCTTTAAAGTTGAGCGTATATAAGCGGTAATATCCTGACTCTATACCCAGACTCAGCCTGTGCTCCGGCTCCCACATTATCCGACCAACAAAAGAATAGTTAAGTTCATTCACGGAATTCTTGGCAATCACCAGATTGTTAAAGTAATAATTAGGTCCCACACCTCCATAAATCGTGAACCGATGTCGTTTGGGCTGAGCATTGTCGGTTTGCGACATTGCATGAGACGTCATGAAGCAAAGCACTATTCCAACGAAGATTTTATTCAATTTCATTGTCAACAAGTTTTGTTCATCAATAGCACCTCTATAAGAAACTAAAACATTGTGTAATAATTGTACACCACAATCGCAGGGTAGTCAGTGATAAAACCGTCAAACCTTCCGTTTTGCAAATAATTCTTGATTGTATTCTTATCGTTCAGGGTCCAGCTGATCACTTTTATTCCAGCGGCATGAGCCCTGTCCACATCGGGTAATAGTAACCCTTCAGAATACCGGGGGCCAAAAAACCTGGAACCGTTAGCGATGGCACAGTCAACGCTCAATTCGCACAAGGTAGGAAGTGGCAGTGTATACTTTGGATATGGAGTGTCATTAATATAGTTTGAATTATTTGTCTTGTATGTCGGTTGAGCATTAAATTCTGCAATAACATCATCAGACGGCAATCCTGCAAAAATTGTAATATCTCTGTTCTGGGCTACAGCTCTGCTATACGCGTTCCTGATTACGGGTTCCAAATATTTGAAAATGTCATCGTTACCTTTGATATCAAGCCAAACGTA
This sequence comes from Cyclobacteriaceae bacterium, assembly GCA_043779735.1. Classification (GTDB taxonomy): domain Bacteria; phylum Bacteroidota; class Bacteroidia; order Cytophagales; family Cyclobacteriaceae; genus ELB16-189. Next base: position 1,364 of record JAYWDR010000108.1, read on the forward strand.
CTTTAAGCTGGTTGAATCCACCACCTTCCTGAGAATCTGCTCGACAGAGGGTATTTTCTGACCATCAATTAACGTTATGAATTCAGTAAGGAAATCAAAACTGTATTGATCATAATTTCCAAACAATGGGCCTTTCAGGGTTAGCCTTGTGTTGATCGCGGCATCATGGATGAAAATTGGGACGTGGTCTTTGGTGAGGCGGACATCCAACTCCATGCCATTAACACCATAGCCTTCCGCATTCAACACTCCTTTAACAGAATTCTCAGCATAGGGTGGATTCGCCGTAGTCTGAATCCCATGATGGCCAAAAATCATGAACTCATTTGCCTTCGTAAAACTGGAAAATGGCTTAGCATATTTTAGTTCCATTCCCTTGGCATCGCCGCCAAACTTAAAGATTCCGACCAACTTAAACGCCGGAGTGAGATTTACAATACTATTTATTAAATCCAACGCTCCGTCATTCGCCCTCATGGCAAAATTTATTGTTCCCTGTGATGAGGTTTCTGAAACTCTCCAAAATCCAGAAAACTGTATAGAGTTATCAGATTTGAGGCCGTAGCTCAGAATTAAGAATATTCCGTTCTGGTTTCCAAAAAAAGAGACCTTGTTGAACGAAACCTTGCATACAAATTCCGTACCCAGGTTGCTCTGGCCATCGCCCAAAGTATAAATGCCCTCCATGTTCTCCATGATAGAACTGGGAATAGGTACCGTGTTGGCAAGATTGTTACTAAGATTCACCGGGGGAGGTGTTATTTCATTCTGCGTACAGGATAGCAGTACCAGCACAAGGCAAAAGAATGATGTAAAAGAATACTTCATTGACACTCTTTTATTTGAATTTCAAGCCAATCTGGAATTCAGGTACCAGGTAGCGGTAGACGTTCACGGGGAAGGCTGGCCAGGCAAGAATGTGATAACGCATATAATTCATTTTTATGCCAAATGACATGACCCTATCTTTAAACAGGCGCTGCTCTAAGCTGGTTGTGATGCTGTAACCGTTGA
>JAYWDR010000109.1:0-7014 GCA_043779735.1 Cyclobacteriaceae bacterium
GTTTCGAAAGGTTTTCAATCTGGATGTCCATTGGGTCGTTCATTTCAAATATTGGTGCAAAAATAATTTTTCTGGGGGAAAAACAAAGGCCCGGAAGGGCCTCATTATGAATTTGACAGCAACTTACTGCCGGATAAGCCACCGAACAAAAAACACAACGCCAATCAACAGCGCGATGCCACCGATAATATTGAATACACTGCCGCCAATAATTAACCCGACTAATCCCACGGCACCAAAAATGGCGGCCAGTTTCAAATCCTCGTCCATTCCAGCTTTGGGGTTGGGCGAGTTTTTCTTTGCAGCCACGATCATAGGCTTGATTTCCTTTTTCCATTGGGCGCGGATCTCCTTACGCTCTAGTTTATTGGTCCTCAAGGTATTTGTTGCGCTTGGCCCGGCCGCGGGAGGGGTCGGCGCAAGACTGATCACAGACTCGCTCGTACTGGCGAGCAATGATTGGGGATCAATGGCCAGTGGTTCTGATGCCTGCGTTTTGGACGATTGTTTCTTGCCGGTTTCGTACGTGTGATGAGCGAAAAAGTAGGAATACTTCGGCGTGGCACAAGACTGCAACATCACAATGGCTAGAAGAAAAAGGGTTCTATTTTTCATGGACAATGAATTCGTGATTTTGTTATGACCTAAAAATACGGCGAAAAAAACATTTTTCGAAATCCCAAAAAAAACGGAACTGACCGAAAATAAACCCATAGACGAGCAAAAAGAGATTGTAGACTGGCAGTATTAGTATATAGTATACCACGCTCGCCCACAAAGGCATTGGGCCTTCATTGAACAAGTAAAGCAAGATCGGTCTCTTTATAAGTACCACCGTCAAGCCTGTACAGGAAAACACCAACAAAATGACTATGACTTGCAAGGCACTCTTTACCTTCCATCGATTCTTAAGCTTATCAATCCAACTCACAATTCGTTAAATAAGGTCTAAAAAATAACTATTTCTTGTCAAAATCATTCCACCATTCTTTGTCTGGTGTAAGAGCCTTTATTGTAAGCATTTCTTTCTTGACGGGATGTAGAAATGAAAGGCTGTGCGCGTGTAGCGCGATGCTGCCGTCGCCGGTGATGCAGGAAGACCCATACTTAATGTCGCCCAGAATAGGGCATCCGACAGTAGCCAATTGCACTCGAATTTGATGTGAGCGGCCCGTAATAGGTTGAATCTCAAGCAAATAGCGACTATTTCTTTTTGATATAAGCTTGTATTGAAGTTCAGAACGCAGGGCACCTGGTGTTTCTTTTTTGAAGGAAGTGGTTCTGTTTTTCTTTTCATCCTTTTTCAGCCAATGAATGAGTGTGCCCTCCTCTGCCAAAGGCATTTGATCCGAGATAGCCCAGTAGACTTTTTGAGTCTCACGCGAGCGGAAAAGTTCATTCATTCTTGTCAAGGCCTTCGAGGTTCTTGCAAAAACCACCACCCCACTAACGGGCCGATCAAGCCGGTGAACAACACCCAGAAATACTTCACCAGGCTTCCTATACGCCGCTTTGATATATTCTTTGCAAATCTCTACAAGCGGTTTATCGCCGGTCTCATCCCCTTGCACCAAGATCCCAGCGGGCTTATCGATGGCGAGTAAGTGGTTGTCTTCGTACAATACGTTAAGTGATTCTGTCATCTGCACAAAGTGAATGATGGTTAGTAGCAAGATCTGAGAAGCCATGCATCTATTAATCCTTGAACTCTGACGTAAAATGAAAGTGTATATCAGGAAAGTTGTCTTGCACCATTTGCAACCAGGCTTTTGATTCTGCCATAAACACAAGCTTTCCATCCCTGTCACGCGCGATATAGCGAAGTTTTGAGTTGATGAACTCCTGCAACTTATTTTCGTTCTCGCTGCTGATCCAGCAGGCCTTATAAATATGTTGCGCAACAAACTCTACTGTGGCGCTGTATTCGTGCTTTAGTCTAAATTGGATCACTTCAAATTGCAATGCTCCCACCGTACCGATCACCTTTCTCTTACCTATATCAAACGTGAAAAGTTGTGCCACGCCTTCCTCCATCAGCTGCAGCAATCCCTTTTCTAATTGCTTGCTTTTCATGGCATCCTTGTTCACAACTTCTTTAAAAATTTCGGGAGAAAAACTAGGTATCCCTGTATACTGCAATTTTTCACCTTCGGTGAGCGTATCGCCAATTTTTAAATTCCCGGTATCATAAATGCCTACGATGTCCCCTGGCCAGGCCTCATCGATTGTCTCCCGGTCTTGGGCAAGGAATGCCGTGGCATTGGAAAAACGGAAACTCTTTGCCTGGCGCACGTGAAAATAATTATTCCCCCTCTCGAATGTGCCAGAGCACACCCGCACAAACGCTATCCGGTTCCGGTGTTTGGGATCCATGTTAGCGTGTATCTTAAAAACGAAGCCAGTAAATTTCCTTTCCTCAGGCTGGACTGGCCGAAGAGTGGTTTCACGTGGCCTCGGGGTCGGGGCAATCCGAATGAATGAGTCCAGCAACTCTTTCACACCAAAGTTATTCACTGCGCTCCCAAAAAAAACGGGCGCTACGCTACCTGCCAGGTAGTCCTCAACATCAAAATCGGGATAGACACCTTCGATCAGTTCAACATCGGCCCTTAACTGACGGGCGTGATTCTCACCAACAATATCATCCAGTTCGGTTGTCTTAATATTATTGATCTGGATGCCTTCCTGTATTACAGTTTTACTCGCGCTAAATAGGTGCAGGCTTTTCTCGTAAAGACTATAGACACCCTTGAAAGTCTTCCCCATGCTAATAGGCCAGCTCAGAGGACGCACCCTTATGTTCAATTTCTCCTCAATCTCATCCAGCAGATCAAATGGATCGCGGCCTTCGCGGTCGAGCTTGTTGATGAAGCATATTACAGGCGTACTACGCATCCTGCATACTTCCATCAGTTTCTCTGTCTGGTTCTCGACGCCTTTCACACAGTCAATCACCATAATCACACTGTCGACCGCCGTCAGCGTTCGGTAGGTATCTTCTGCAAAGTCCTGATGTCCGGGGGTATCCAGCAAATTGATCTTAATGCCCTGATAATTAAACCCCATCACAGAGGTGGCAACCGAGATACCGCGTTGTTTTTCTATTTCCATCCAGTCACTACGAGCATGGTCTTTTATCTTACTGGACTTTACAGCGCCGGCTTTTTGTATGGCGCCCCCAAAGAGCAGAAGCTTTTCTGTAAGAGTGGTTTTTCCGGCATCGGGATGACTAATGATTCCGAAAGTTCTTCGCTTGGCAATTTCCAGGTCTATTGACATTTAAAAAAATAAGCCCACAAATCTAGAAATTCGCCACGTAAATGTTGCTATGAGTGAAATACAAGGCAAATCTGCCTCAGCCTGTGAACGTAAACTCTGACAGGCGGATGTCATCCAATCCCTGCTGATCAAAAGGATTCTCCATTTCATCCTGGACATTAAATAACGAAATAAGAATGAAGCCGGTGACCATACTTAGGCCATATACTACCCAATCGGAAGAATGGTGCTCGAGGCGGTGAATCAACGCAGGTGTATAAATCAGCGGGAAAACATAAATAAACACGCGACAATAGGCCCGCAGACTTATGGGTGTGCGGTGTGTGTCAATCGCAATTAAATTCTCAATGCTGGTGTGCACGTCCTTCATGAACCGGAATACCTTCATGGCTTCAGATGTCGAAATCTCTTCCTTATGGTCCTGAATGAATTGAAGTACAGTATTTAGGCCGGCTCGAAGTTCAGTCCGGTCGCTGCCATGTTTCTCAAGCAAATTCATGAGTGAGGAAGATACCTGGGCCAACGTATTCTTGATCATCTCTTTCTTTTGGTCATCCAGCTTCTTGCTGCGCTGGAAACAATAATGAACGATCAAAAGGCTTGCCTTAAAGCGGCTCAAATGCTCCAGGGCCTTTTCACGACGTCGAAAAGCAGCCCGAATAGTGAAAACTAGCGGGAAAATGATGGCAATGCTGATGACCGTCAGGTCGTAGTTATATTGGATATCATACCGAAGGGCAAAAAAAGATGCGATCAGACAGATCAATAACACTTGAAAAGTTCTGATATTTATGATCTGCAAGTATTTTCTCATAGTCTCATTTTCATGATTTAATTACACTATTCTAATTCGCGCTTATGAAAAAAATAGCATCTCTCATCTTCTGTGGATTTATCCTGGGTCAAATGTATGCCCAAAAAACTGATGTCACCGCCGTGTTCCAGGGCGATAAAGCCTTAGACACTAAATTAAGAATCTCAATCAAAGATATCAAAAAGAAAACCAACGATTCAACCTTCCTCCCGGCCATGTTTTATGTGAAGAGCAGTAGCGGTGCCTGGGACTCCATCAATATCAGCGTTAGGGCCCGGGGCATCTTTCGAAGGGCAAATTGCTATTTCTCTCCCATCCGTATAAAAATTGCCAAAAAGGACGCTAAGGGCACCATCCTGGACGGTAACAAAAGCCTAAAGCTCGTTATGCCATGCATGAATAATGATGGCAAAAATGTCCTGGTCATGAAAGAATATATCTGTTATAAAATGCTTGAGGTGATAACTCCCTATTATTTCAATACCAGGCTGGTCAATATAGATTTTACCGAGGCGGATGGGAAGAAGGTCAAGAACTTTCAGCTCACGGCGTTTCTCATTGAGGACGACGACCTCGTGGCTAAACGTCACCATGCTAAAGTGATGGAGAAACTTAATCTGCATCCTCGGGGCTTGAACGACACCAGCGCGTTGAGGCACGACTTCTTTCAACTGATGGTTGCCAACACAGATTGGTCGACTACCTTTTTGCATAATGCAAAGTTGATACTTCAGGAGCCAAGAAAATACATTCCTCTTGCATATGACTTTGACATGTCAGGATTCGTCAACCCGCCCTACGCTGAAGTCAATGCCGATTTGGGAATTGCCAGTGTGCGCGACCGCCTCTATCGGGGATTTTGCCGCAATGAGGGTGCCACTAGAGAGGTGCGTAGACAGTACATCGAGTCAGAACCTAAAATTATGGGCGTGTTAGCCCAGTATGAAAAAGAGGTAAGCCCAAAGGAATATAATGGGATGAAACAATACCTGGGCGAGTTCTTTGCTATCCTCAAGGATGACAAGCAATTCAAGCAGGTCATTTTAGACGGGTGTCGGACCAAATAAACCTGTGAATCGTCTTGTAAATCAAGTACCTCTGCCATTGTGTCACTTTTAACTATTAATAGCCTATTGGCATAACCCTTGAGCAATATGTTCCGGATTTTGAAATCAAAAAACTGAACATATCATGGGAAAAATCATTGGAATAGACTTAGGCACCACGAACTCGTGCGTAGCTGTAATGGAAGGCTCCGAACCAGTGGTGATTGCTAATAGCGAAGGACGTAGAACAACCCCATCCATCGTTGGCTTTTTAGACAACGGAAAGGGGGAGCGCAAAGTAGGCGATCCTGCCAAGCGTCAGGCCATCACCAATCCGAAAAATACCGTGCAGTCCATCAAGCGCTTCATGGGTAAAAATTTTAAGGAAGTAAGTGGTGAAATGAAAATGGTAAGCTACGGCGTTGAAAGCGGTAGCAACGACACCGTGCGTGTACGCATCGGTGACCGTCTCTATACTCCACAGGAAATCTCCGCAATGATCCTTCAAAAAATGAAGAGTACGGCCGAAGATTATCTAGGCACTACAGTGACAGAAGCGGTCATCACTGTGCCTGCCTACTTTAATGATGCAGAGCGCCAAGCAACCAAGGAAGCGGGCCAGATCGCCGGCCTTGATGTGAAACGCATTATCAACGAACCTACCGCCGCCGCGTTGGCCTATGGCCTCGACAAGAAAAACAAGGACATGAAAATCGCAGTGTATGACCTGGGTGGGGGTACGTTCGATATTTCTGTTCTCGAATTGGGTGACGGCGTATTTGAAGTAAAGTCCACCAATGGCGATGTGCATCTCGGTGGCGATGATTTCGACATGCGTATTATGAACTGGTTGGCCGATGAGTTCAAAGCGGACAGGAACATTGACCTTCGCAAAGACCCTATGGCACTGCAGCGCTTGAAAGAAGCATCTGAAAAGGCCAAGATCGAATTATCAAGTTCACTGGAAACCGAAATTAACTTACCCTACATCACGTCGGTGGATGGCGTACCGGAACACCTGGTGAGGAAACTTAGCAGGGCGAAATTTGAGCAACTCTGTGATGATCTCATAAAGAGGACATTAGAGCCCTGCCGTAAAGCCGTAGCCGATAGCGGGATTTCCGTGTCGCAGATTGATGAAGTGATCCTGGTAGGAGGATCAACCCGCATTCCCAGGATTGTAGAAGAAGTAGAAAAATTCTTTGGCAAGAAGCCGTCCAAGGGTGTGAATCCTGATGAAGTGGTGGCAGTAGGTGCAGCCATTCAGGGTGGTGTGCTGACGGGAGAAGTAAAAGATGTTTTGTTGTTAGATGTTACGCCATTGTCACTTGGTATCGAAACCATGGGCGGTGTTATGACCCGGCTCATCGAATCAAACACTACGATTCCTTCGAAGAAATCCGAAGTATTTTCGACGGCATCGGACAATCAACCTTCGGTGGAAATTCACGTGCTGCAGGGCGAACGCTCTCTTGCTAAAGACAACCGCACCATCGGCAGGTTCCACCTGGATGGGTTCCCTCCGGCACCCCGTGGGCTGCCCCAAATTGAAGTTACGTTTGATATCGATGCCAACGGCATTCTGCACGTATCTGCCAAAGACAAAGGCACCGGCAAAGAACAAAAGATACGCATCGAAGCTTCTTCCGGCTTGACAGACGCTGAAATAAAGAAGATGAAGCAGGAGGCGCAAGCCAATGCGGAAACCGATAAAAAAGAAAAAGAAAAGATTGAAAAAATCAACCAGGCGGACTCTCTCATCTTCCAAACTGAAAAACAGTTAAAAGAGTATGGTGAAAAGCTTTCCGATGGCAATAAGAGCACCATCAATGCCGCCCTTGAAAAATTGAAAGAGGCGCACAAAAGTCAGGACTT
>JAYWDR010000110.1:0-2371 GCA_043779735.1 Cyclobacteriaceae bacterium
GAGGTGCTTATCGAGAAGAAAAAAGTGTTTGTCTCAAAAGAGGTTTCAAAGAACATTTTATTATCTGTGTAGTTATGGATAGCGAAACGTTGAATCGAAAATCACTAAGCGAGGTAAATGCCTCTATCGATTCAACCAATAGAAGAGGATGGCGCAAACTCGTCGCCTTCATGGGCCCTGCTTATTTGGTAAGCGTCGGCTACATGGACCCCGGCAACTGGGCTACAGATATTGCAGGAGGCAGCCGGTTTGGGTACGCGTTGATCTGGGTGCTGCTGATGTCAAACATCATGGCCTTGCTCCTGCAAAGTCTCAGTGCTCGGTTAGGCGTTGTACGTCAACTGGATTTGGCCCAGGCATCCAGGAGAACCTACCATCCGGTAATCAATTTCATTCTGTGGATACTGGCAGAAATCGCCATTGCAGCGTGCGACCTGGCAGAAGTACTTGGTATGGCCATCGGACTCAAGCTACTATTCGGCCTGCCGTTGATTTGGGGCGTTTCTATCACGATACTGGACACGTTGTTATTGTTGCTGCTGCAAAGCTACGGCATGCGCAAAATTGAAGTGTTCATCATCAGTCTTGTAGCCATCATCGGCGCGTCCTTTTTGGTGGAGATGGTGTTTGCCAAACCTGACCTGGGCGCGCTTGCCTTAGGATTTATCCCTTCGATTCCCGGTGATCAGGCCCTCTACATCGCCATCGGAATTATTGGTGCCACGGTGATGCCGCATAATCTATACTTACACTCCGCCCTCGTTCAGACCAGGAGAATTGACAGTTCAGAGAAAGGAATCTGGTCTGCCATCAAATACAACTTCATTGATTCTGCCATTGCGCTCAATGCAGCCTTCCTTGTAAATTCAGCCATCCTCATTCTTGCTGCCTCCACTTTTTTTAAGGCTGGGTTGTACGAGGTCCAGGATATAGAGCAGGCTTATAAGTTCCTTACCCCACTCCTTGGCAATGAATGGGCCTCTACTCTTTTCGGAATTGCACTCATCGCGGCTGGACAAAGCTCAACGATCACAGGTACACTGGCTGGTCAGATTGTAATGGAGGGTTATCTCAATCTCCGCATTGCTGCGTGGTTGCGCCGGTTAATCACGCGATTGATTGCTATCATTCCTGCTTATGTGGTTATTGTCATTTATGGAGAGGGTGAAACGGGAGCCTTACTGGTACTCAGTCAGGTAGTACTCAGTTTGCAACTTGGCTTTGCCATCATCCCGTTGATTCATTTTAACAGTGACAAAGAAAAGATGGGTGTGTTCGCTATCAAGCCCTGGCTAAAGATTGCGGCCTGGTCCATTGCAGGGGTTATCATTGCACTCAATGTGAAACTTGTCGCTCAGGAAGTGTCAGGCTGGATTGTTTCGGCAGGAGATCAGGCGTGGATCGTGTGGCTCACAGCGGTACCTTTGTGTGCCGGGGCAGGGCTCTTGCTTGTGTATATGAGTGTAAAACCTTTTTTTGATAAAAAGTCCAGGGAGAAGGATATCATCGTACCCCATGGAACCGCCGCACAACTTCAGGATCTTGAGAAGCCTGTATACCAAAGGGTGGCAATTTGCCTGGACTTCTCCTCCATTGATTCACTCACTATTCGCAGTGCGGTGGCGCAAGGAGGAAAGGAAGCTTGCTATCTGCTGATTCACGTGGTAGAAACGGCTGGCGCCATGGTATATGGCAGTGAAATTGCAGACCGGGAGACGAAAGAAGATCAGTCCGCCCTTGGAGAATATCTTGCACAACTCCAAGGACTCGGTTACAGCGCAGAAATTAAGGTGGGCTATGGAAATCCCAGGAGAAGAATCCCAGAAATGGTGACAGCGTTTAATGCCGATCTGCTGGTCATGGGCGCGCATGGGCACAAGCTTGTGAAAGACTTGATTTTTGGCACCACGCTGGATACGGTCCGCCACAGAATCCATTGTCCAATGTTGATTGTGCGAGAACGTTGATGGTTTAGTTGTACATCAACAGATTCTCTACTGGATACCTAAGGAAGCAAACGATTTAGATACCTTTGGTTGCCACGGATCACACAGATTGGCACAGATGAATTTATTTGTGGTAAACGTTGGCTAGACAATAACATCTGGAAGCAACGAGTTAGATATCATTGTTTGCCACAGATCACACGGATCGGCACGGATGGATTTAATTGTGGTAAACCTTGGCTAGGCAATAACATATGGAAGCAAACGATTTAGATGTCTTTGTTTGCCACGGATCGGCACGGATGCCTGAGATGTATTTATCCGTGGTTATCCGTGCCATCCGTGGCTATAAAAAATCTCAATGAACAGCGGAAAATTTAATGAGGTAATTGTAGCCCCCGCCACTCCTCCCGGAGTCAGCGCGC
>JAYWDR010000111.1:0-2360 GCA_043779735.1 Cyclobacteriaceae bacterium
GTTCAATTTAATTTTACTTACAGATTCCAGTATAGGTGATGTCAATGTGCCCAGTGATGACATGATCAATGAGGGTCCGTTTTATTATGGCAAAGATTATTATGATTATTGGAGCGGACTTGAACATACTTCTTTCGCCAACTCTCTTCTAGTAAATGTAAATAATGCGTCCTCCATATCACCAATCTGCTCAAATCCAATTTTTCGGACAACAAGGTGATAAGTGGGTTCGACTAGCTGACCACTTGACAAACCATACTATCACTACTGCTCTTGTTTTTCTACTAATGGCGCAAACCATTGCTTTTGGTCAAGGTATTGGATTGCAGTCTAGCAAACATGGCCACGACCTGATTTATGGAATTAATGTTTCCAAAGAAGCGATAATTGACGATACTATGTTTGCCGATGGAAAAGATGAAAAAGTTGACATCATAAGGTTTGACAACGTTGGCACTACAATTTGGGGTGATGGCCCATTAATAATATCTAGTAAGGAGCCAATCCGTGTGGATTCTCTAGGATTAACACCACTCAAACTTCAAGTAGATTCTCTAAGAGGCCTTATTCATTTGACTAAGGATCTTGATACCAAAATTTATAGGAGGCTCCCGTCTGAATATCTCTTTAGGGTAACGTATAGATTTGAGGGGAACATATATCAATACTATATCGCAGGTGCGGAAAGCTCTACCGATTTCTTTAAGAAAATTGAGCATAGAATTATGAAAATGAGTACTAAAGAAGCTTTAAGAAAGTTTTATCATTTTCTTGGATCATCCAGATTATTAAAACGTTCCTCTGATGGACCTAAATGGATTTATTGAATTCTCCTTGACTCTGTATTGTATGGGGAATTAGCTCAAATGAGGCCCCCATTCTTAAAAATTCATTTTTGACAATTTTTGCCTGTGGTCGGTTCTGTCACCGGCCACTGACCGAAACAGCCACGTTTCAAAACTATCCAACAGGAGCTACCCGGAGCAGCAAGGACTTATTCGACCATACCGATTTCGGAGGAACGGTTTACACACGGTCCAACTTTCTCAACGGCGGCTACAATTCACAGGTCGGGCTATCGAAAAGTATCAAGGTCTACCCTGGCGATGTGATTCATGCGGAGGTGTATGCCAAAATATTGGAACCAAAGCACAAACAACAGCAACCTGACTGCCTTTACAAGTTGGTCGGGATATCCAACAAAGCTTCGTGCTGTATCAGTTGTGCAAATAGTAATGAAAACCGGATACCCAACTCTCAATTCAGTTCATGCTTTCACAACATGGATAATGTGATTCAAACAAGCAGTAAAAAGGTTGGCTAATATTTGTTTTTGAAGCTTTCTGAAACCGTGTTATATGGAAGAGACGCCCTTTAAATAAAGTGACCCGTTATTTTTTAAAAACCTTGTAGTCCGCTGCCATTGTGAAAGGAAAGGACGTTGATTCTATATCCCAAAGTAATTTCATGTGTTGAGAAATTTGTGGCCACTGAACTTCCGGTGGGAACTTCAAATACATAGCCAAGGCGGAATGAATCCTTTATTATCATTTGAAGAAAAGCGCCATAGGTGTTGAAGTTTCTTGTCAGCAAACCTGCCTGATAGTTCTCATGAATAACAAGAGACGTGTTTAAGTCAATAGAGGCGGGTGCTCCACTTACTAATTTCAATAAGGCAGAAGGCTTAAACCGTATATTTTCAGAGAGAGTAAATAGATACGAGCCCATTAAATAATAGTGTTGCGTGTAAAGGGATGATTGCAACCCACCGGTTTCAAAAATGGATCTCAGCATGCGCGGAACTGAAAAACCTACAAAAAATTTATCATCTTTTAAGATTATTCCCGCGCCAAATGTGGGCTTTGTTTCACTCACTTGACCCTGAAAGAGTGGATCAGTGGTATCAAAGGGTGTCACTTTTGTGTTGTTGATCTGGTAGTTGGTCACACCGGCCTGCAGTCCAAAAGAAAGGGTTTTGCCTTTGGAAATATTAATCCTGTACGAGCCACTTGTTACAATTTCGTTGGTAGTCGCGTTGCCGATGTTATCTGAGACGAACATCAGTCCGGCCCCTATTTTATTATTAAATAAAGAAATGTGGCCGTTGGCGTTTATCGTTTTAGGACTTCCTTCAAAGCCTGCCCACTGTTGACGAAAACTGATGGAGGTATTGAGATTATTGGTAATCCCGGCGTAGGCAGGGTTCAATACGAAGGGATTTGCAATGTACTGAGAGTATAATGGGTCTTGCTGTCCGTAGCTCACGGTACACCCTAAGCAGATACCTAAACTGAATAATAATTTTTTCATGGAATCTGGCTATTTAAGGTCAAGAAAACCGATAAGGGTTTTGTTTGCAT
>JAYWDR010000112.1:0-2360 GCA_043779735.1 Cyclobacteriaceae bacterium
CTCTTCAAGCAATGTTCTGAAGGCGGCCTGGCGATCGCCAAATTTTTTCTGCCCCTCTTCGCGCAGGGCAGGAGCATACTTTTCAAGGTAGAGCTCTACTTCATTCAACGAAATAGCGGAATACTGAATGGCATAGGAAATCGTACTCTCGTCTTTTGAAGTAAGGACTCTGTACATTTTGTGGCCAACAAACATCTGCGTACGCATGACGTCGGGAATATGGACCTCCTTCATCCAAAGAAGCCATTCTTGCTCGATCGACTTGTCAACCCCAACCGTTACATTGTAAATGATCATGACCAAAATTAGGGATCACAGATAGCATTACCTATGAATTATCCCATGGCCTCACGTAAATTCTTCCGCACTGATTCAAGTTGGCCAAGCACCAAAGCCAATAGCACCAGTAGGGTTCCAAAAATGGTGAACATCGTAATGGGCTCCTGTAATAAGTAGGAAGCAAAGAACAACCCAAAAATTGGACACAGGAAAAGCCAGAGTGAAGCTTTAACCGCATCTGATTTTAGCAGGAATAGCCACAATTGCACAGCGCCAATGGAAACAGGAACAACCAGCCAGGTGATGGAAAACCAAAAGCGAGGATCAAATTGGTTGGGCTTTTGGTGAAAGAAAATCATAAATGGAATCAGCAGCATCCCACCGATAAATACTTGCCAACCGTTGATGGAGGTTCGTGATAATTTCCAGGGTATCGTAGCATAGTATACAGAACCAAACGAATAAGCCAGCATACAAGTGGCCAGCAAGGCAAGCCCCGAGACAGTGGCATCACTATTTTGCAATAGAGGATATGAGGCGATGATGACGCCAACAATGCCAATAAAAATGCTGAGCCATTCAATTTTTGTTACAGACCTTTTTAGCCATACAGCGGTCAGTGTGCTTATCAGTAAAGGATTCAATGCGAGCGCAATGGATGTGATTCCGGCAGTAACCTCTTGTAGCGATATAATGAATAGCCCCAGATAAACGGTCGTGTTGAAAATGCCGAAAATAGTAAGCTGTTGCCATTCTTTTTTCTGAGGCAATCGGTCGCCCTGCACAAGGATAGCGTACCCAAGGAGCAGCACGCCGGCAATTAGGAACCTGGTAGTAAACAGAACAAGCCCCTCGGCTGACTGTAGTCCGATTTTTCCTGCCGAGGAGGCGGAGGCCCAAAGAGCGGAAAACAGCAAGCCTGTTAAAATGTATCTGATTGGTGAACTAATCATCTATGCACGGGTCGATGGACCGTTTGGTAGGGAAGAAAATGGCAGGACGGTATTATAGGTCTGTGAAATAACCAAAAATGATACCCATTTCGTCCACACTGGTTAGCCCAAAGCGGACCAATTTGTCTTTGGTGTTGTGGTAAGTAATTTCTGAAGTCAATCCTTCTCCTGGTTGAAGAATGATCGGTGGATTGTAGGATACAAACTGTGGATGACGCCAATCCTGATTGGTGTACACTATTTCTCCATTACGGCTGCCACCTGAGATCCTAATCACAAATTTTTCACCAAGCTGATGTGTATGAGATGTAAGAGCGATGACTGACACAGCAGAAGTTATGATAAATGTTTTTGTGAGTGTACTTCGTTCACCTGGCGTCAGGTTCATACTTGTGTTGGCCAAATTAAGTGTTTTTGCTTCCTTTAGAATGGTGCTGTTTTGTGCAGTATAGAAATTCACATTGACCTCACCATCAATTGGTGTTGGCTCTTTGTTCACATAATGCGAATTGAAATCCAGCCCGGCATTTGCGGGAAATCGAATTGCGACGCCCGGAGGAAACTCATAATTGAGATAAGGAGTCTGTCCACCGATGACAAAAATATGGTAGCCCATCGGTATCATGTTAAAAAAGAGAAGAGTCCCGTCCGGATTGCGGATGTCTCTTACGACGTTAGGCTGGGGAAAGACAGATGCCGGGATGCTACCATTGAAATTATATAAGGCAATATGATGGCTGTTCATTCGCATCTTAACTTCGAAGCGATTCACAAAGATGTCTGTCGTATTTCCCAGCTTCTTATAAACGAAAAATTCCCTTTCAAAATTTGGAACAACCTCGAACTTGGTGAGATTGATTTGAAATCCCTTTCCAGCCTCAGGGGCAGCTAAGGGCACAAAATTTTCAGATTGCGCAGTTGGGTCATTTAGCAATGATGCATCTGCCACACTTCCCGTTACGGGCGCTCCCGCCACAATCCACTGCTCAATAAATTCCACCTGACCAACGGTAAGTTTCTTAAGGCCAAGGGGCATGGGATTACCATATTCATTGGTATGATTATCATAGAGGTGAAGTTTATGAAGGAACAGGCTTTTTTCTGAATCAAATGGCTTTACCAGTAGCA
>JAYWDR010000113.1:0-2356 GCA_043779735.1 Cyclobacteriaceae bacterium
GCATCGGTAGATCAAACCGACTCGATGGTAAAAAGATTTATTGAACTGAATCCAACAGTAGCCATCAACTATCATTTGCAGCCACGCAATATGGGCAAGGGCTCGGCGCTGCACAAGGGAATTGAAATCGCGACGGGTGATTACCTCATCATTCAAGATGCTGACCTGGAGTATGACCCTGCTGAATACAATCTGCTGCTGCGGCCCCTGCTGGACGGCATGGCGGATGTTGTTTTTGGATCGCGCTTCATGGGGGGCAATCCGCACCGGATATTGTTCTTCTGGCATTCCATAGGAAACAAGATATTGACATTCATCTCCAATGTTTTCAGCAACTTGAATCTCACGGATATGGAAACCTGTTACAAGTGTTTCCGGAGTGAATTCATCAAGAAGATCCACTTGAAAGAGACCCGGTTTGGGTTCGAACCCGAGGTGACTGCCAAAATTGCGCGGTTCAAGAACATCAGAATTTATGAAGTCGGCATTTCATATTACGGCAGAACCTATGCGGAGGGCAAGAAGATTAATTGGAAGGACGGCGTGCGGGCGATTTATTGCATGGTGAAGTACCGGTTTTTTGACAGGGAGTATTTGAAGAAATAATGAGCAGGTCGGGATTTGTAATCCGACAATCGGTTCACGCCTGCCTTCGCCGAAGCGGCTATGCGCAGGCAGGCAAAGTCGCAAGGAACGCAAAGAAATGCAGGGTTTTGCCTGTGGTTGGTGTTCACCGACCGCCCTTGGGCTCTTAATAATGACAAACAACCGATCCCCTCATTGTTGGTGAAGTCATCTCGCCACCCAAAGCGTGACACCTACGACGGAAACGAAAAGTAATGCGCCCCGACATTTCTTGATAGCGGTGAACTTGGAAGCTGGTCGGGATTTGCAATATTCTGCATGTGGTAGGTGTTGTCACCGACCACCGTTGCGGTCTTAATAAAAATAAACAATCGATCCCATCCTTGTTGGTGAAGTCATCTCGCCCACCCAAATCGTGACACCCAAAACAGACGCGAAAAGCAATGCGCTGCCATTGGTGATGCCATCACACTCGCCAACAGCACAACACCAACAACGGCAAGTTTGTCAAAAACCCAGAGCTTTTACTCTTTCATCCTTTTGAAGAAACCCTAAACCCAATCGGCTTCATCCTTTTAGTTTCCTCTTGGATCAACTGCCTGATGGCGTCGAATATGACTTTAAATTGCGAATCATACTTATTCTCCAGGTGCCGGATTTTCTCAGCCAAATCTTTATTTGATTGCATCCATAGACGAAGCTCCACAAAGGTTCTAACAATAGCAATATCCACTTGAATGGCTGATTTACTGTTCAGAATACTGGAAAGCATCGCCACACCTTGTTCTGTGAAGGCAAACGGAAGATAGCGTTGACCTCCCCAACTTGAGGTCACAAATTGTGACCTCAAGTTGGCAAACTCAACATCCGAAAGTTGGAACATGAAGTCTTCAGGAAACCGCTCTCTGTTTCGGCGAACAGCTTGTTTTAAGGCTTTCGTCTTTACGCCATAAAGAAGCGCTAAATCAGAATCGATAAGAACTTTTTCACCTCTCAGAAAATAGATTTTAGAAGCTATAAAATCAGTAGTAGCTAATGATCTATTCATCTTGGGAATACAAAACAAAACTATGAGCTGAACACACCATCACAAATCTTGTTTTCCTGATCAAATGTTGGAGTTGATCGCGATTTGTAATCAAGCCCCTTTTGAAAAGGGCATTCACTCTAGCCTCTCAGGCACAACCGGAAAGTAGGACCCATTGAATGGGATGGTGTAGGTTGTTGAAGGAGACCCGGTTCGGATTCGAACCCGAAGTAACCGCCAAGATCGCGAGGTTCAGGAAAATCAGAATTTATGAAGTAGGCATTTCGTACTACGGAAGAACCTATGCCGAGGGCAAGAAGATTAATTGGAAAGACGGGGTGCGGGCAATTTACTGTATGGTCAAGTACCGTTTTTTTGACAGGGAGTATTTGAGGAAATAATGAGCTGGTCGGGGGTTGTAATCCGACATTCGGTTCACGCCTGCCTGCGCGTAGCCGCTTCGGGTGCCTACGCTAAAGCTTTGGCGCCAGCGTGCGAAGGCAGGCAAAGTCGCAAGGAGCGCAAAGAAAATTGCCTGTTGTGGTTGAATCACCGACCACCATTGTGTTCTCAATACAGAAAAACCATTCCGCCCAAGGTGTTCTTCACCAACAGGCACGCTCTAAATCACAAATAGTAACATTTTAAAGTCCAGCCTCTAATGTAAACCCTGAGATAAAGGACCTATTGAATGGGATGGTGTAGGTTGTTGGTGAAGCCGTCACACTCGTCCACAGCGCAACA
>JAYWDR010000114.1:0-6965 GCA_043779735.1 Cyclobacteriaceae bacterium
AGTGCTTTCAGGCCCTGGAGGCTCTCAGGTATACCGGAAAATAGTGGTGTTGAACCAGAATTAGGCAAAATTGAAATTCAAGTTTAATTAGGTTTAAAGAATGTTGAAGGAACTCGATAAGCTTGTGGCCTCTGAGCTGGAAATCCTGGTGAAGGCACCATTGCTCGTCTGCATTCTTATTGCCGGCGCCGACAACGAGATTGACAGCAAAGAAATTAAGGGTGCCATTGAATTGGCTAAAAAGGGAATGGGCAAGACCAAAGCGAAGGACAACCTGGCGCAATTTTATGAAATGGTATCAGAAGATTTTGAAGACAAACTCAAGATCATTCTTCAAAGCTTCCCTAATGAGTCCACCGAACGGAATCCATTGGTACTGGATGAGTTGAGTCGGCTTAATAAGATCCTTCCCAAAATCGATAAATCTTTTTCTGTCAAGTTCTATAATAGCCTCCTCTACATTGCAAAGAAAATAGCCCAGACTTCCGGAGGCGTGCTGGGGATGAAAAAGGTGGGAGACGAGGAGATAAAATTCCTTAACCTACCAATGATCAGGAATCCTTCCACTTTGTAATCATTCATGCCCGCTAGTCGCCCTTCTTTTTTTGGAAGCTCGATTGTACCCTTCCGATTGACATTCATCATGTGGCTTGTGTTTAGTATTGAATTCATCTATGGGTATGATTTTGGCTGGCTGGGGATACGTCCCCGCACGATCAGCGGACTCATAGGCATACTCACGGCCCCCATGATTCATGGTAACCTTGCCCATTTGCTCTCGAACACTGTGCCACTCCTCTTTTTGGGATCGTTGCTATTTTTCTTTTACGAACGAATCGGCGGTATCGTTTTTTTTCGATGCTATTTTTTTACGAACTTACTCGTGTGGTTACTAAGTCCCCGGGTATCGTACCATATAGGGGCCAGCGGATTAATTTATGGGATTTCTTCATTCTTGATCTTCATTGGACTAATTCGAAGAGACTTTTGGTCTCTGTCTATTTCAATGGTAGTTTTGGTTATGTATGGAGGGATATTCTATGGTGTGCTGCCGCTGGATCCGCGCCTGTCTTGGGAATCTCATCTGGCTGGCGCAATCGTGGGAGCGACTTCGGCATTTGAACTAAGAAATAGGGTGAGGACATAATAGCATGGACGCGACAGCAAGAAAAATACTCACAGACCTGCGAGCTAAAAGATACGAACCTATATATCTACTGCAAGGTGAGGAAACATTCTATATTGATCTGATTGCCAATTACTTAGAGAGCAATGTTTTGAGTGCTGCTGAAAAGGAATTCAACCAGGTCATTCTATACGGGAAGGAGACGCCAGTAAATGTGATGCTTACCCATGCGAAGCGTTACCCCATGATGGCGGAACGTCAGGTTGTAATAGTTCGAGAAGCCCAGGATATACCTGATCTTTCAAAGGATATGGGGCAGCGGTTGCTGCTCGACTATCTGGTAAGGCCGGTACCTACCACCATACTTGTCCTTTGTCACAAATATAAGTCGCTGGA
Organism: Cyclobacteriaceae bacterium; assembly: GCA_043779735.1. Taxonomy (GTDB): domain Bacteria; phylum Bacteroidota; class Bacteroidia; order Cytophagales; family Cyclobacteriaceae; genus ELB16-189. The sequence continues at coordinate 1,523 of JAYWDR010000114.1, forward strand.
TAAGCGAAAGGAACTTGGCAAGAAGGCAGAGCAGCTAACCACTTCAGCAACCTTTAAAAAGCTCTATGACAATCAACTTCCTGAGTTTGTGGGTGAATATATCAAGGAGAAGGGATGTACAATGCAGGAGCGGGCCATGCACCTTTTGTGCGAATCGGTAGGCAATGACCTAAACCGGCTTGCCAATGAGGTTGATAAAATGCTTGTCGGGAAGGCTCCTGGGGAGCCTATTACGGCCGATGATGTTATGAATCAGGTAGGCATTAGCCGTGAGTACAATATATTTGAGCTCCAGAAGGCGCTGGTAGCTCAGAATGTTTACAAAACGTATCAGATAGCAGATTACTTTGCTAGTAATACGCGCAAAAACCCGCTGATCATGATCGTTGCCTTTCTCTTCAACTTTTACAGTAAACTCTTGCTTGCCGCAGCAAGTTCCAGCAGAACTAAGGAAGAGATTGTTAGTGCACTTAAGATCAGCCCTTTCGCAGCACAAGATTATATGAATGCTTTACAAAAATATTCCCTGACTAAGATAGTTGAAAATATCGCCCTTCTGAAGGAGGCAGATCTCAAGCTGAAAGGTGTCAATTCCGGATCTGAAGACGAAGGGCAAATTTTGAAGGAGTTGGTGATTCGCCTTATTCATTAGTTAGGTCGTTGATCGGGAATAATCCAGACTGTCGTGGAATATCCGACGAGAATGAGTACTTTTGAATTCATGCGTTTTCATATTTTTTAGAGGCATGAATGAATTTTTTAAGCTGTTACGGCAATAAAGGCCGGTACTATAAGTTCTGAGATAAAATTAGCAATGAAAAGAAGTACCTGGGTACTTGTATTAATCCTGTTTGGCCATTTTTTTGTGAATGGTCAGCAAACCCTCTCCCAGCAAAAGCCAGAACGTCTATTTCAGACAGGCCTTGACATGCTGTCACATCATGAATTTGGAGCGGCCTACAAGGCATTCAAAGACTTACTTGATGTCCATCAATTGTCAGAAGCTCGGAAGGCTGATGCTGAATATTATCAAGCCTTCTGTGCCTTAAATCTATACCATGCAGATGGAGAAAAATTGTTAGAGGACTATATACGTACTCATTCGCGAGATCCAAAAGCCATGGCGGCGTATTTTGACCTTGCTGGATTCTTCTACGGTGAGAAAAACTATACTAAGGCCTCGTCATACTTTTCTAAAGTTGATTTCCGCACGCGAAGTCCCGAGCAGCAGAATACGGGCAGGTTTAGATGGGGTTATAGTTTATTCACGCTACGGAATTTCACCGCATCCCTTGACGAATTTAACACCATCAAGGCCCAGGGGGGTACATACGGTCCGGCCGCAAGCTATTATGCGGGTTTCATTGAATCATTCATTGGTGATTATTCGAACGCATTGATCGATTTGAAGAGGTCGGAAATGAATAGTTCATATTCAGATATTGTTCCAGTGTTGATTGCCACCGTGTACTACCGGCAAAAGAATTACGATGAATTACTCGTCTACACAAGCGCAGTGCTGAAGAGGGAAAACGTAACTTCAGTGGATGAAATATCCTTGTTGGCGGCAGAGGCATATTTCCGCAAAGCGGATTATACTAAATCTCTTCCTCTCTATGTCGATTACATTGAAGAGCATGAAAAGAATACGGACCGTGGCATACTTTATCGAGCAGGATATTCGGCTTATTCGGTAGGAGAAGATGACCAGGCGCTGACCTACCTTAAATCTTCGGCGTCAGACATTGATTCCGTGGGTGCTTACGCATCATACTATGTGGGCTTACTTTATCTCAAACGCCTGGAAAAACCATTGGCCCTGACGGCTTTTGAGAGTGCGAAAAAATACAAGAAGGACCTCCGCCTCACCGAGGAAAGCTTGTTTCAGGAAGCCAAGATCACGTATGACCTTGGTAATCCTGACATGGCCATTAGCGAATTTGAATTGCTCCTAAAGGACTATCCGCAGACCCAACACGCACAGGAGATCAAGGAGCTGCTCTCACAAGCTTATGTCAATGCCAACAATTACAATAAAGCCATAGAATACATTGAGAAATTACCAAACAGGACGTTAGCCGTAGACCGTGCCTACCAAAAGGCTACTTATCTGAAAGGCACAGAATTATTCAATAAAGAAGATTTTGCACTAGCGGTTCAATTTTTTGAAAAATCGCTGCAGTATCCTATCGACCCGGAAATTGTAGCGGAGACTGGTTACTGGTGCGCAGAAACGTATTCTGTGGGTAGAAAATTTGAGCAGGCCATTCCCCTGTATGAGCAAACGCTGGGTCAGTCAACGGTGAAGTCTGATTTGACGAAAGACGCCCGTTATGGCTTGGGCTACGCGCACTACAATCTTCAGCAGTACGATAAAGCCTTACGGAGCTTCAAAGATTTTATCGACCGGTCTTCCAATGCCGATCCTAATTATTTGGATGGACTTATCAGGCTCGCCGATTGCCTTTATGTAGCGAAATCGTATGGGGAAGCACTTTCATACTATCGAAAAACAATCGTGCTCAATACCATAGATACGGATTATGCCCATCTTCAGTCCGGCATTATTCTGGCCGTTCAGCATAAATACAACGAGGCAGGTAATGAATTTGAACTTGTTTCGAAGAATTCGAACTCGCGATACATTGATGATGCTTTATTTCACCGGGCGCAAATTGATTTTGAACAGAGTAACTACACGGCAGCAGTAAGTCACTACACCATGCTTATCAATTCTTCAAAGTCGTCTCGGTGGCTTCCGCTTGCTTTTACCAGCAGGGCTGCATCTTATTATAATTTAAAGGATTACGACCAGACGGCCAATGACTACATCGCCGTATTGGATAGATTTCCTTCGCACCCCGTTGCACAGGACTTGTTACTGCCTTTGCAGGAATCTCTGAATCTTGCAAATAGATCGGGTGAATTTGATCGCTACCTGGCACAATTCAAACAAGCCAATCCTGATGCGAAAGGTATAGAGGTAGTTGAATTTGAAACTGCGAAGAACCTGTACTTCAATCAGAACTATGCTAAGGCAATTGATAATCTTTCTCGATATGCAGTCAGTTATCCGGAAAGCGCCCGAATTTCGGAGGCCCGATACTATGAGGCTGAGTCGTATTACCGATTGAAGGACTTTAACCATGCGCTGGAATTATATTATAAAATAGTACAAGATGTAGCTTTTAGCTTCACTAACAAGGTACTATCACGTGTGGCGGAATTGGAGTTTAGGCAAGGACATTATGAAAAGGCGGTAGATGCTTCACAAAGATTGGCCGTGATGGCTATAAACAAAAAGGAGCAGTACACAGCCTGGAATGGATTGATGGAGTCCTATTACTTACTGGCACAATATGATTCCACTGACTTGTATGCAGCTAAAATACTCGAGCAAGGTAGCATCAACATAAGCGCCCAAAACAAAGCTTCGCTGTACTTAGGAAAAAGCGCGATGGCTAAGGGGGACTATGAAACCGCCAAAGATGAATTTCTCACTACGCTCAACACGGCGCACGATGAGTATGGGGCTGAAGCAAAGTATCTGTTGGGTGAAATATTTTACCTCAGCAAGGAATCAAAGCAATGCTATGAAACGCTCATTGCGCTTAAGAGCGATTTTTCTATGTACGAGGAATGGGTAGGTAAATCCTTCTTACTGCTCGCCGACAACTACCTGGCAACAGGAGAGACCTTCCAGGCGAAAGGTACCTTAAAGTCATTGATTGAGAATTTCCCCAGACAAGAGGTTCGCGACCTGGCCATGGAAAAATTGAAAGCGATTGAACAGGACGAACTGAAGAAGAAGATAATTGAGAAAAGCGACTCGACGGACAATAACAAATGATGGCAGATAAGTCATATAGACAAAGGATCCATGCGTTCTTGTTGGCACTGGCAGGTTCAAATGAATTATTGAACTTCCAGGCGTCAAAGATTTCTTTAAAGGAAGTAGCTGCTATAAGCCTGCTATTCCTGGGAGTAAGTCTCTGTGGTGTTGAGGTCAGGGCCCAGGACCAATGGGAGAAGGAGGGAGAGGGTGAAATAAAGGAAGTGCAGATAGAAATTGTAAAAGACCGCCAAATCGTATTGCCACGGGCCAGCCGGAATTTTGAGAAAGTGCGTCCGCGACCCTACGAGCCAATCAAGCCGGCCATTACCTATGAGTTCAAGAACTACAGATTTAGCACGGCAGACTACAATCCGGCCATTCGCCCACTAAAGCTAAAGCAGGAGGAGTTGTCCAGGATGTATGGAAACTATGTCAGTGGAGGACTCGGAAACTATGCTTCATTTTTCTTCGAAGCAAGTGCCACTACCAAACGTGATAAGAACAAATTTCTTGGAGCACATCTATACACACTCAACTTTGGCTCAGGCCCGATAGCAGGAAAAAATTCTGCCGCCTCAAACACTCAACTCCAGGTTTTTGGCAAAAGCACCGGCAGCATGATCACCTTAAGTGGGGATATAGGGTATGAAAATCGAGGAGCCTATTTCTACGGATACGATCCGGCAGTTGAAGTGGATCGAAATAGGATCAGACAGTCTTACGATATTTACAAGGTAAATCTAGGTATTGAAAATACTAAATCCGGGGACTTTAATTATTCCCTCAAAGGGGGCTTTAGCTATCTCAAAGATCACTACCAAGCATCGGAGGGTCTCACCACCCTCAGCTTCAGCAGCAACTATAAAATTAACGAGTCAAGCAATTTTTTGGTAAATGCTGATTATTTCATGATCAACCGGAGTGATTCACTGGTGGCCACGTCGCCACGTCATTTGTTGAGGATCAAGCCCTCCTATCAATTCAAGCCTTTCACCAACCTATTGCTCACTGCCGGGGTACATGTGGCGATACAAAATGATCAGTATTCCGGCTCAAAGGATTTTCATGCATATCCTCATGTTAAAGCGCAGTACCAGTTGAACAGCTCGATTGAGGTGTACGGGATTGTGACGGGAGACATAGATAAAGTGGACCTTCATACACTTTCATCAGAAAATTTATGGATCAACTCAAGGATACAGATATACCATACCAATCGGGCGCTCGAGTTTCGAGGAGGACTTTCTGGTAAAATCGGAAGGAATGTTGCTGTCGGCGCGGGGGTGTCAGTGGCGTCCTTAAATAATTTCTACTATTACCTTAACGTCACAGATATGTACAACCCAGCGGGTTCCAACGTTGGCACTGCGGTTACCAAGTTTAATATTGTATACGACAATAATACACAACGCATCAATCCATTTGCAGAAATCAGTTATGCAAAGGCTGAGACCTTTACCGTATCCCTGCGAGGAGACTATTTCAAATATTCTACCGATTTATTATTGGAACCCTTGCACCGGCCCAACTACCGTGTCAGCGTAAATTCCAGGTACAATTTGTATTCAAAAATTACCGTTGAAGCGGGATTTATTGTGCAAGGCGGTA
>JAYWDR010000115.1:0-6962 GCA_043779735.1 Cyclobacteriaceae bacterium
TTTTTTCAACTTCCCTTAGCGCCCAAAAAAATATCCGTAATTATTACGATGGCGCAAAGAAGAGGTTGTCTGAAGACTATTATGTGCTTGCTGATAATGATCAAATACTGGAAGGCCCATATAAACGCTACTACCCAAATGGCAAACTCGAAATGGAAGGCGCCTATAAAGATGGTAATCGCACTGGGACATTCATGGAATATTTTCCAGATGGCAGCGTGCAACGCAAAATATCCTACCGGAATGGTATGCGGCATGGCACCGTAGAGGTCTTTGACGAAACCGGCAAGCGCATCCAGAAAGCGTTCTATCAAAACAACTTGCTGGTAGACAGCGTCAAATCATTCTATGGCAGCGGCACCACCAAGCATGAATCCAACTTCATCAAAGGTAAGCCAGATGGTCTGATGCGGGAATACTATCCTTCTGGAAGAATTAAAAAAGAGATCACCTACAAAAACAGAAAACCCAACGGACTGACCAGGACATTCTACGAGACGGAGGTCTTGGAGACAGAAGCGAATTTTAAGGATGGCGTCATCAATGGATTCTACAAAACATACTATCCAAACAGTCAGCTCGAAACCATCTCCACGATGAAGGATGGCGAGAAAACCGGAAATTTCAAGAATTATGACATGCAGGGGCACCTGTTGCTGGAGGGATTCTTTTCGAATGGCAAACTGGTAGGCGAAAACCTTGCGTACTATCCGGATGGCACTGTGCTTCACAAATTTCAATACATCGATGGAGCCAAGACGGGCGCCAATTATGACTACCATGCCAATGGGAAAATAAGATCTAAGGAACAGGTTTCTCTTACTGGCATTGATGTGACGGAAGAAGGTTTTAATGATGCGGGCACTCCCCTTTATGAAAAACATTTTCGAAAACTAAAGCCCCATGGAGTATGGAGGTTTTATGCTGTCAATGGAAAAACGAACCGTTTGAAGGAAACCTATGTGAATGGTCGTCTTCACGGGCTGCGCACCGCTTACTTTCCGAACGGTGAAAAAAAGATTGAAGAAACTTACCAATACAACCTGATAGCCGGGACTGTGAAAAACTATTTTGAGAATGGAAAGGTAGAATCGGTGGCAGAATACCGGTCAAGTCGCCCCCACGGTTTGTACACGAGTTATTTTGAAAACGGTCAAGTGAAGGAGCAAGGGGAATATGTGGCGGGAAAAAGGCACAAAGAGTGGAAGGAATTTGATGAGCAGGGGCTGCTTATTAAGACGTATGTATTCAATGCGGGGATATTGGTTTCTGAAAAATGAGTAGCCAATTTTTGCCACGGATTAATAACGGCTGTCTAGAGACTCTTCATATTAATCTTCGTTGTATTCAGGATGATGATCTGACCGTCAGCCAATAAGCCTCCGGTTAATTTTGAGGATCCATTTTATTGCCACGGATGCCACGGATTTCCACGGATTGATAACAAAATCGGCACTATCTGGAATTTGCCACGGATGACTCGGATTTCCACGGATTAACAACTAGAATCGGAACTGCCCCGAATCTTTACTTTGGATTTTTCATGCCAATCAATGCAATACGCGGCTGGTTAAAGTCCTTCATATTAATATTGAGGATCTATTTTTTTGCCACGGATGACACGGATTTCCACGGATCAATAATCCGTCAGGAATTCAGTACTGCGAGTCTACCGTTTAGCCATAAAGGCACATTAACTTGAGGTTGCTTGCCACGGATGACACCAATTGATACGGATGGTTCAGGACTCTTATACAAAGATGAAACGTATAGGGTCATTGGTATCTGTATGGATGTTCACCGAACCCTTGGACATGGGTTTCTTGAAATTGTTTACAAAGACGCCATAGAGTTCGAACTGAAGAAGAAACATTTGCATTATAATCGGGAGAAGGTGTTTACGATTGCATACAAGGGGACCATTCTGCCTCATAAATTTTATGCTGACTTTGCCATCGGAGACAACATAATCCTAGAAGTAAAAGCAGCCGAGGGTGGCTTGGCGGATGCCCAAGTCGCTCAAACTATCAACTATCTGAAGGCATCTGGCTGTCGAATCGGGTTGCTGGTAAACTTTGGGAGAGGTGATCTTGAATTTAGAAGACTCATTTTCTAGTAAATGGTTTCCTGTAGAAGTCAGGCCGTTTTACTTTCTTTGCCACGGATGCTATTGTATCATATTGCCACGGTTGACACGGATTCACACGAATCAATATCAATAACCAGATCTCTCACTAACGATGCATTTTCGGTGTCCATCCGTGCAATCCGTGGCTATAAATTCTTATGGATGGCTCGAAGCTCCAAACTTGGCTTGTTATGAATGTCCCTGGGCTTTCTGGTTACAGTATCTGCGCCAATCTAAGTTATCCGCCGTTGTTTTTGGGTTTTTTTACGAATCGTTAGGCCAGCCAGTCCGTTTGATTTTACTTTGGGACGATGTCATCCATAAAAGAAACCAACTTCAAGTTCAAGGGTCAAACCGGCTTCTACCGCGGAAAGGTCCGGGACGTCTATTATTTTGGCGACCGGATGGTAATGGTCGCCACGGATAGAATTTCTGCCTTTGATGTGGTGCTGCCGCGGGCCATCCCCGACAAGGGACGGGTATTGAATCAAATTGCGGCGCTCAACTTAATAGCAACAAAGCATCTTGTTCCCAATTGGGTAGAGGCAACACCTGACCCCAACGTCACCGTCGGATTTCGGTGTGAAACATTTCCTGTTGAAATGGTCGTGAGGGGTTACCTCGCTGGCCATGCCGGCCGTGAATACCGGTTGGGCAAGAGAATGTTGTGTGGGGTACCGTTGCCTGAGGGTCTTACGGAAAATGATCCCCTAGCCTATCCAATAATTACCCCTTCTACCAAGGCCCACGTAGGCCACGATGAAGACATATCCAGGGCTGAAATCATAGGCAGAAAGTTAGTGAGTGAAGCGGATTATGCGATGCTGGAGAAATATGCATTGATGCTGTTTGCAAAAGGAACGGAAATGGCCTCTGCGCGAGGCCTCATTTTGGTCGATACCAAATATGAATTTGGAAAACACAATGGCAGGATCTATCTGATAGATGAAATTCATACGCCTGATTCGTCGAGATACTTCTATAAGGAAGGGTATGGAAAGCGTCAACAGTCAGGTGAGCCTCAGAAACAACTTTCGAAAGAGTTTGTGAGACAATGGCTCCTGGAGAATGGATTTCAGGGCAAAGACGAACAGCAGGTACCAGAGATGACAGACGCCATCGTTTCCTCAATATCCGAACGATATCGCGAGTTATATGCACAGATGACGGGAGAAAAACTGCCTCCTCTGAATTCTCAGTCTATTTTGGAACGAATTGAACAGAGCATCGTTAATTACCTAAATTGAATTACTTTTAGGGCTTCAAATTAGACTATGAAATATACGATTGACAAACAGGAGAAATACAGCCTGTTAAGCCTGCACGAAGAGAAGTTGGACTCCAGCGTGGCCCCCTCCCTAAAATCCGAACTGATAACTCTTCACGCGGAAGGCGTCAGAAATATAGTACTGGACCTCTCTGAAGTGAAATATACCGACAGCTCGGGATTGAGTGCCCTGCTCGTCGGCAACAGGATATTACAAGAGGATAGGGGCGTCTTTGTGCTCACCAGCCTGTCGGACCACACATTAAAACTGATCAAGATCTCCCAACTAGACAGTGTGTTGACCATCGTACCTACTGTGGAAGAAGCCGTGGATACAGTTTTCATGCACGAGATCGAAAAGGACATGAAGAACGAGACGAATTAACAAATTGGCCGGTGTGGCCAATTCAATTCAGGTGAGCACAACATTAGATTCTATTTTCATCCTCATCGACGAATTGCTAATTAACAAATTGGCAAATTGTCCTTCACACTAACCATTCTCGGCGCCAGCGGTGCCTTGCCTGCCTACGGACGGTTTCCTTCCTCCCAATACCTAACGATCCAAAACAGGCACTTCCTTATTGATTGTGGTGAGGGCTGCCAGATGCAATTGATGCGCTACGGCCTCAGCGTTCATAAGATAAACCATATTTTTATCAGCCATCTACATGGTGACCATTACCTTGGACTCACTGGTTTGATTTTTTCCATGCACTTGCAGGGAAGGGAATCAGACCTACACGTGTACAGTTTTAAGGGCCTTGATGAGATCCTTCTAGCGCAGTTCAAGCACTCAAAGTCTGTTATCAGGTTCAGGATTGTCTTCCACACACTGACAGACCGAATTGAAACAATATTTGAAGATGAAGTGCTTACGGTCGACACTATTCCGCTTGACCACAAGATAAAAACATCTGGCTTCCTGTTTCGTGAAAAACGCAAGAGCTATCGTATTGACAAATCAAGGCTCAAACAAGAAATGCACTTGCAGCATATAGTTCAGCTGAAGAAAGGAGAAGATGTATTGGACGAGGCCGGCAGTGTATTATATCATTATGCGGACTATACCCTGCCACCGAAGCCTTCGCTCTCGTATGCATATTGCTCTGACACTCAACCTTCAGAAACAGTCATTGATCAGGTCCGGGGTGTCGACCTGTTATACCATGAGGCCACGTTCCTGGAGGATGAAAAAGAAAAAGCAAGGCAAACAAAACACAGCACCGCGGCAGAAGCTGCCGACATTGGCATGCGCGCCAACGTTAATAAACTACTCCTTGGGCATTTTTCCGCTCGCTACAAAGCATTGATGCCTATATTGGAAGAAGCCATTAAAATATTTCCACGAACTTCATTGGCAATTGAGGGTGAAACGTTTGAACTTCACGACTGATGGAACTTGATCTAGAGAAAAAGAAAAATAGATTATTCATCGTTCTCAGCGGCATCTTCCTAACCAATGCGCTAGTGGCGGAGATGATCGGCGTAAAGATATTCTCAGGAGAAGCGGCCCTGGGACTTCAGCCAGCCCATCTGTATATTCTTGGTTTCACTATGGACTTCAACCTGACCGCGGGGGCGGTAATCTGGCCTGTCGTCTTTATAACCTCTGATCTGATCAATGAATATTTCGGTCAGCCTGGCGTGAAGCGCATCAGCTACCTCACCGCTGGATTCATCGCCTACGCTTTCGTGGTTATTTTTCTCACCATCCGGCTCCCACCGGCCGGCTGGTGGCTGGAAGCAAACAATCTTGACCATGCAGGGAATTTCTTCAACATAGACTTTGCCTTCAATAAGATTTTTGGCCAGGGACAACGCATCATCATCGGCTCTTTGTTTGCGTTCCTTATCGGTCAACTTGCTGATGTCTTCGTATTTCAAAAGCTTCGGCGAATAACAGGCAATAAAAAATTATGGCTGCGAGCGACCGGCTCCACCCTTGTCTCACAGCTTATTGACAGCTTTGTGGTATTGTTCATTGCCTTTTATGGAACATTCTCCGTCAATCAGATTGTGGCCATAGGCATCACCAATTATGTGTACAAGTTCTCAGTGGCAATTTTACTCACGCCATTGCTCTATTTTGGCCATACGATCATCGATAAATACTTAGGCAAAGAACATGCAGAGCGTTTGTCGGAAGAGGCCTCTTTGGGAAGCCAGAAGTTTTTATGACTGCCTGCGCACATTGTCCAAAATGATGGCAGTGGCGGTGGAGGCATTCAGGGATTCTGCGTGACCGAATCGAGGAATTGTTATGCGATGACGAATTCGCTTTTCAACAGCTGGAGAAATACCCCTCGCCTCGTTACCTACTACAAGGAGACCTCCTTTGCTGAACTTGATCGAGTGAACACTTTCTCCCTCCAGGAAGGCACCATACGTGGGTAATGACGTCGTGGAGAGAAACGCCTCGAGTGGAGTATAAAACACATCCACCCGAAGAAATGAACCCATGGTGGTATTAATCACCTTGGGGTTATAGTGATCAGTAGTCTCTGGTGAAGCCACAATATTCTTAATACCGTACCAATCGGCTGTCCGAATAATCGTACCCAGGTTGCCTGGATCCCGGATGTCATCCAAGACCAACGTAAATTCAGTGGCCGGCAGCGATGGTTTCTGGTTGTGCTTCATCTCGACAACGGCCAGTGCGGAATTATTTGTCTCCATGGACCCCATGGATGCAAGTTCTTCCTCCTGCACTACTATGCACTCCCCCGCCTTTATTATCTGTGACTTATTCAGTGTGATAAGGAATGCCTCAGTACCCGCGATCACCTGGACCGTGTAGTTGGATGCCAACATTTCTTTTACTGCTTTGGCACCCTGAACGATAAAGCATTGCTCCGCTTGGCGGTATTTCTTTACTTGCAAGGACTTAATGAAGCGGACTTTGGCTTTGGAAATCATACTACCCGTAAGGCGGAAAGTTACCAAAATTTCAATTGGCCTTTGTGCGGCATTTCTGCTCAGCGGATGCCTTGGCACACGCTATCTTCAAAAAGACCAGAAACTGCTCTACCGTCAAAGCATCAAATCGCCAAATGGCTTTGACGGTGCAGGGCTGTCTGACATCTATGTCCAAAGGGCCAACAGGCGCCTCCTCGGCTTGCCCAACAGCCTCACCTGGATGTATTACATCGGGCTGTCCGCCTTTAACAAAGAATCTTCATGGTTTTTTCATAGCAAGAAGGACTTCATTCGTAAAAAAGAAAGGAAGGAAAAAAAATTCAACGGGAAAATTGCCTCTGCCAAGAGTCAACGCAAAATAAACATTCTGCAGTTTCGCAAGCAGCAAAAGATGGATGCCTTAGCGTACAAGATTGAAAATGGAAACCTCCCGATGCAATGGGGTGAACAAGTATCTATTTACGATTCCGCTGCGGTAGCCACTACCAACGATAAGATTTCCAGCTACCTGTTCAACCACGGCTATTTCCTTGGTAAAGCAAAGACCGCGATTTCTGAGAAAAAGAAACGGGTGATGGTCAACTACGTTATTGACCCAGGTAAACCATTCCTCTATGATACCATCCTCTATAGGGTGGCTGATACCGC
>JAYWDR010000116.1:0-2348 GCA_043779735.1 Cyclobacteriaceae bacterium
TAGCTATGACCTTGAGGTCTGCATTCACATCCTTGAGCAGATTGAACTTGCGATGCCTGATAGTCTTCTCAGGTAGGTCCTTCTCAAGGTAAGGGAACAGGAACCCACCCTTGGAGATAGTGCTGAAGTCGGCGATGATCTCAGCGGCAACCGCATGGAGCGGAACTTCAATCTCCTGCTTTGTCTTGCGTCGGACGAACTTGAGGTTGCCTTCCAGTAGGTTTTTTTCTGTAAGCCTCAGCGTATCTTCCATGTTAATGCCAGCGGCAAAGTAGCTGAACAGAAACAAGGATAACGACTGCCACCTTTGGGAATACTTGTCCTTCTTTGAAAGCTTGCGCCAGTAGGCATACAACTCCTTCATGCGCTCTTTGGTAAGGGCCTTCTTGCTCTTGCCCCTACTGGATGGCATACCCTTGAACTCCTTGAAGGGGTAGGCATCCTTTGAGAACTGCCTTCTCGTAATTGCCGTATTGATCACCGCCCTAAGAGTACGGAGGTGAATGCCTACTGAAGCAGGAGAGAGCCTCTTATGTAGATGTCGGGTGTATGCATTCAGGAAATCAAGGTCTATCTCATTGATCCGCAAGGATGGCTTGTAGGCAGGCTCCTTGCCGTCCTTGGCTTTAGGTTGTGGCCACTTCTTGCCGTTAAGGTGGGCTTTGTATGCCTCCAGGCTACTCTTGCAATCCTTGTAAGTGTTGGTCGTGGAATAGCGTTCTTCAGCCTCCAGGTCTTTAACCAGGGAATCTATGAAGCCATATACATCAACCTTTGATCCGCTGGTCTGCTTGTACAACTTCTCAAACTCCATGAAGGAGAACTCCTTGCCTGATTCCTCGATAGTTTCCAGGGCTCTGTTTGCCTTCTTGAGTTGTGCTGCAATGAGGGCATTGTCCTTTGCTTTACCGCCGTTGATAACTGGAGGCTCAACGGTCTCATTAAACCTATCAGGGAGGGCGTAGATACCCAAGGAGTAGTACTTCACAACCCGGTCGAAGATGATTCTCAGCTTGACAGGATGCTTGCCAGTGGCTACTACTGTGCCTTTGTACAGCTTGGCCTTGATGGATGGTTTCTTGACTTTCATGGTGGTATAAACATTTTAATAAACAAAGTCGGAAAGTAGTGGTAAATAGTAGGCCACTAGAGGCTACCAAAAGCCACAATTCAAAGGTAATGAATGATAATGGGAAAGGCAACAACCGACTTGTAATCAGTAGGTCGCTGGTTCGATTCCGGCAGGGGGCTCAATAGCCAGCCAGTTACGCGCCAGATCGTGACTGGCTTTTTGTTTATTGAAGTCCCAACAAGCACTCTTTTTCGATTGAACACAGGCTGATTGTTACACTTTTACTAACCGAACTTTAGAAACAACAACAGCCGGAATTCCGGCTGCTGTCAATTCTCATCTCCGCTATTTGTTTAATAAGGTATCATCGTTATTTGGTCAATAAGGGTGTTACTGGTCATAGCACCCAGCTTCTTGCGCATGGCTGTTATTTCCGGATTGGCTTCACGCAGCTTTTGACGGGCGGCCAATGCAGTATAATACTCGAGGGGATTGGCAGCTGGAAGGCTTACCAATACCGTGGTAGAGGGCGCACCGTAGGCAACGGTAAATAGGTAAAATGGATAGTTTATGCCTGCCTTTTTCTCGGCTTCTATCACCTTTTTGTAGGTGGCCAAATATTCCGGCATCATTCCCGATTTGACTGTTAAAAAAAGCAGTTTCCTCCACGCCACTTTGGAAGGGTCGAAGCCTGCCGGGATGTTTGATTGGTCCTTCTCGAGTTTCCAGAGCACGTCATCCGTGGCTCCTTCGACATTGTCTGCCTGGGCTTGCGCAAAGTTCCCGGGAGTTTTGGAATATTCATCCCAGTCATTGCCCCGTTCTTTAAGGAAGGTGGAGAACTGATCATAGGTGGCAAAATAGGTTGCCGCATAGATGCGACCCGATTCACCGGTAGCGGAAATTCGGTTAACGGCCGTTACGCGCTTGCTCTTGTTGAAAAAAGGATAGGCGTGCTTGACAAAAGCCTGTACCAAATCGTTATCCTTTGCACGATATTGACGGAGATTGACGTACTCCCAGGCTTGGGCCATGATCGCTGTAGAGCATAAACACAGAATAGTAACCAAGAGGGATCTTTTCATAGGCGTGGTTTTATGGGTTTAGAAATATTGCTTTCAGAGACGAGAACCAATTGAAATAATAACCAACTGGATTGAAGCTTCTTGCCTTCAGACATGATTACGGCTTGCCTTTCAGCATCCAATGTAAGGCAAGCGCGGGTGCCAGGACGAGAAACAAGAGAACAAACCTGATATTCATGAAGAAGGTAAAA
>JAYWDR010000117.1:0-6947 GCA_043779735.1 Cyclobacteriaceae bacterium
AAGCGTGTCCTGATTTCTTTTTTCTCCGCTTTCACCTTTTCATTGTTCGCAGGGTTGTGGTTGAGCCTCTTGTTAGGGTATCTGACCCACAGTATTTCAGGCGCAACAGAAATCAGTTTTCTCAGCGGCGGCCTTGGCTATGAACTCGCCTACCTGGCAGATAGCTTACTAGGGTGGGGGACATTCTTATTTCTGGTGCTCTCTCTTTTTGTCTTTATCATCTATTTCTTCAACGTCACTGCCATCAACGCCTTCCAGGTGAAGGACCCCAAGCCGATGGGAAATGCGGCCCTGCTACCCACGGATGAGCCTGAACCCACGTACAGCGATGAGCGTGACATTTGGCCCGCTGAACCCGAACCATTGATGGTGTTAAAGCCTCCGATTGAACCGTTGGTTGTCCCTAAAATCGATCTGGAGATAGAGCCTGTCAAACCAGAAAGCAAACAAGAGGAACCGATCTTCACCATTGAAGAGCCGAAATCAGATACAGACCTGACAGCAGAAGGCTTGGTGGAGGCTCAGGGATTTTACGATCCAACGCTGGACCTGAGCAGTTACAAGTTTCCTCCCCTCGAGCTGCTGAACGAATATGAAGTGGGCAAAGTGCAGGTTACCCAGGAGGAGTTGAATCAAAACAAAGACAAGATCCTGGCCACGCTCACGAATTTTAAGATTGGGATTCAAAGTATCAAGGCGACCATCGGACCAACGGTTACACTGTATGAAATAGTACCTGATGCCGGCATAAAAATTTCACGTATTAAAAATCTGGAGGATGATATTGCTCTAAGCCTGGCAGCGTTAGGTATTCGAATCATAGCACCCATTCCCGGCAAAGGAACCATCGGCATCGAAGTGCCAAACAAAAACAGAGAGATGGTGAGCATTCGGTCAGTGCTGGCCAGCGAACGTTTTCAAAAGACAGACAAAGACTTACCAATTGCGATTGGAAAAACAATCTCCAATGAATTGCTCGTCATCGATCTGGCCAAAATGCCGCACTTGCTCGTGGCCGGTGCTACCGGACAAGGAAAGTCCGTGGGACTGAATGTGATTCTGACGTCGCTATTGTACAAGATGCACCCAAGCCAATTGAAGTTTGTCTTAGTAGATCCGAAGAAGGTGGAGATGTCGTTGTTCAGCAAAATTGAAAGGCACTATCTCGCGAAACTTCCGAACAGTGAGGAGGCGATCATAACAGACACCAAAAAGGTTGTCCATACGCTTAACTCGCTTTGCATTGAGATGGAAAACCGCTACGAGATCATGAAGGATGCGGGATCAAGGAATATAAAAGAATATAACACAAAATTTGTGGCGCGCAAGCTAAACCCCAAGGAGGGACATCGCTTTCTGCCCTACATAGTGTTAGTGATAGATGAGTTGGCCGATTTGATGATGACGGCCGGCAAGGAAGTCGAGACGCCCATTGCACGATTGGCTCAACTTGCTCGCGCTATTGGTATCCATTTAGTTATCGCCACGCAGCGACCTTCGGTGAATGTAATTACCGGTGTGATCAAAGCAAACTTCCCTGCCCGTCTTTCTTTCCGCGTGACCTCTAAAGTTGACTCGCGAACCATCCTGGATACTGGCGGTGCGGATCAACTGGTGGGCATGGGTGATATGCTTTTCTCTTCAGGTTCGGACATGATTCGTTTACAAAGTCCTTTCGTTGACACACCGGAGATTGATAAGGTGTGCGAATTCATTGGTGCTCAACGAGGGTATGATTCCGCGTATCTTTTGCCGGAGTTTGAAGGTGAGGATGAAACCGGTGCGAGTGACATTGACCTCTCTGATCGTGATGCCCTCTTTGAGGAGGCCGCACGTTTGATTGTTATGCACCAGCAGGGAAGCACCTCCCTGATTCAACGGAAGTTAAAGCTTGGGTACAACAGGGCCGGCCGTCTGATTGACCAATTGGAGGCGGCAGGTATTGTCGGTCCCTTTGAGGGATCAAAGGCCAGGGAAGTGATGGTGAAGGATGAAATTAGTTTGGAACAATTATTGGGAGCACTTAAAGAAAGGCACGGCCAATAGCTAAATTTACCCGTCATTTTGACTAAAATCTCATTTCTCTCATGAAAAAAGCGGTTTTCATAATTAGCTTCTCCCTTTTGGCTTCCTCGGTCTCTGCACAATATGATCCGAAGGCCCTTGAAATCCTGGAAGCTATGGCCAACAGATACAAGTTGGTGCCTGCCTTTGAGGCTACCTTTTCCTATAAGCTCACGAATGAAGCTGAGAAAATTAATGAAGAATTTAAGGGGAAAATGACGGTGAAAGGAGATAAGTACAAGCTTACCTTACCTGAACAAGAAGTAGTAAACAACGGCACAACCGTATGGACCTATTTGCCGGACGCCAAAGAAGTAAACATTGACAACTATGATCCGAATTCCGACGATTTGAATCCTTCGAAATTTTATGAGATAT
The DNA here is from genome assembly GCA_043779735.1 of Cyclobacteriaceae bacterium. Lineage (GTDB taxonomy): Bacteria > Bacteroidota > Bacteroidia > Cytophagales > Cyclobacteriaceae > ELB16-189. The sequence continues at coordinate 2,443 of JAYWDR010000117.1, forward strand.
ATAAGAAGGGATATAAATATATCTATCTCGAAGACAAAATAGAGGGCGGCATGATGTGCGAAGTAGTGGACCTTGTATCAGAAAAGAAAGATGCTCAGTATTTTAAAGTCAAGATGAATATTGTGAAAAAGGATAAGAGCGTTCAAAGCTGGATCATGTTTGATAAATCCGGGAATCGCTACAAATACCTCATCACCAAGTTCAATCCAGCGGTTAAGGTAGATGACGTTTTTTTTACATTTGACGTAAAGAAATACCCGGGGATAGAAGTAATTGACCTTCGATAAAGTCTTTTGTAATCAACCTATTACAGGGATAGCCCCGACTTCTCGGGGCTTTTTTATTGTTCTGTTTACCGATCACCCATCGCTACCAACTAACAATGATTTAGTTTTATCTTTAAACGATGAATCGCAAAAACCTATTTGAGGAAATCAAGAAGAAGGGCTCCTATCTCTGCATCGGGCTCGATACCGATCTTACCAAAATTCCAACCCATCTGCTTGGAGAGCCTGATCCGATTTTTGAATTCAATAAGCAGATCATTGATGCTACACATGAGCATTGTGTGGCCTACAAACCCAATCTTGCCTTTTATGAAGCCTGCGGTGCCAAGGGCTGGGAGAGCTTGCAAAAGACGATTGAATATATACCTAAGAATCTCTTTACCATCGCCGACGCCAAGCGCGGTGACATTGGCAATACCTCCTCATTGTATGCCCGGGCCTTCTTTGAGCAGATGAACTTTGATGCGTTGACTGTAGCACCCTACATGGGTGAAGATTCGGTAAAACCTTTTCTGGAGTTTAAAGACAGGTGGGTGATTTTACTGGTGCACACTTCGAACCCAGGCAGCGCCGATTTCCAATTAATAGAATCCAAAAGTACAGGACGTAAACTCTACGAAGAGGTGATCGTCAAATCACAATCGTGGGGCAGCCCCGACAACCTCATGTATGTGGTAGGTGCCACGAGGGCAGACAAAATCGCAGAGATTCGAAAACTGGCACCGGAGCATTTCTTTCTTGTCCCTGGCGTTGGTGCCCAGGGCGGCGACCTGGGGGAGGTATCAAAATGTGGTATGAATAAGGAGTGCGGACTGCTCGTCAATTCTTCCAGGGCCATTATTTACGCATCCCATGGAAAAGATTTTGCTAAAGTCGCGGCGCAGGAAGCTGGCAAGGTGGCTGCGGAGATGAACAAGCTTCTGGCTTCGCACCTCTGACCTTGTCCTAACCTCGATTCAGATGCAAGAATCGTTTCTTCATTATCTCTGGCAATTGCAGTACTTCGACAAAAATGATTTGCTGACTGCCGAAGGAGAAAAGATCGAAATTTTTGGAGCAGGGATATTGAATACAGATGCTGGCCCTGACTTTGCCAACGCACGGATAAGAATAGGATCCATTGAATGGGTGGGTAGTGTTGAAATTCATATCCACTCCTCCGGTTGGCTGGAGCATCACCACGAACAGGACAGAGCTTATGACAATGTGATTCTGCACGTGGTCTGGCAACATGACAAAGTAATCAGCCGAAATGATGGAACTTCTTTGCCGACGCTGCAATTAAAGGGACGTGTGGAAGAAGAACTCATTAAGATGTACCGGCAGCTAGTCAGTAGTTCGTTTTCTATCCCATGCCAGCGCTCTTTGCCGAAGGTCAACGACCTCATCAGGATCTCCATGATGGAAAAGGCCCTGATGCAAAGGTTGGAAAGAAAAGCGGAGGAGGTAGTTGATTTGTATCAACAGAATGGTAAGAATTGGGAAGAGACGTTCTACCAACTATTGGCACGCAATTTTGGATTCAAAATCAATGCCGAGCCTTTTTTTAGGTTGGCAAAGTTGATACCTCTAAAAATGGTACTAAAGCAGGCCGACCAGGAAGTGCAGGTAGAGGCTTTGTTGCTGGGACAGGCTGGATTTCTGGAGTCAGCCAAAGGCGACGAATACTATTTACGGCTACAGCGTGAACACCGTTTGCTTACGCGGAAATATGACCTTCAGCAAGACAAGATGTCAAAGGCGCAATGGCGATTCTTACGCCTCCGGCCTGCGAATTTCCCAACACTCCGAATGGCACAACTGGCAGCAATTTTGAGTCAACGGCAGGGTCTTTTCTCAAGCGCCATCCAATGTGAGGGAATAAGAGCCTTGATGGACTTTTTCACAGTACATATTTCTGCCTATTGGCTAACCCACTATCAATTTTCCAAGACCCACAAAAGTCAGATGCATGAGTTGGGCAAGACGAGCATTGAGAGTATCATTATGAATACTATTGTGCCAGTGTGGGTCGCGTACGGAAAGATGATGGATGATCAACGGTATGTAGATAGGGCGGTGAGCGTACTTCAGGAACTGCCGGCAGAAGAAAACAAAATTACCCGTCTATGGACTTTAGTGGGCCTCACCAACACGACTGCTTTTGACTCGCAAGGGTTGATAGAACTGTACAATAACTTTTGCCAGAAAAAGAATTGTCTGCAGTGTACCATCGGCTCGGCTTTAATGCGACCTTTATAAAATATGCAGCTGTTTACGCTTTTGTTTGATCTGGCAGCCTTAACAGGAATTGCCTGGTGGCTGTATAAGCAGCAACCGGACACGCTGAAGATATTTTACTGGCCTGCGCTGTTGTGTAAAGTGGCGGCAGGCATCATGGTCGGGCTACTGTACTTTTATTATTACGGCGCGGGGGACACCATTTCCTATTGGCGGGATGGCCAACTGATCGCAGCCAGACTCACTTACGATCCCGTGGGCACCATTGATTTTTATATGAACGACAGTCCGGGATCCCTTCAGGGTCTGGTCAGTGAGAAGCCCAGGTCATTGTTTTTTGTAAAAATTTCAGGCTTCCTGGCTCTTGCTTCCGGTGGCAACTACTGGATGATGTCCGTGATTCTGTCATTGGCATCGTTTTTCGGGGCGTGGTATTTGTTTTCGAAGATCAATAGGTTTTTCCCGCAGACGAGGATTGCCGCAGCTGTAGGATTCCTCTTTTTCCCTTCAGTGGTTTTCTGGTCCTCAGGACTGATCAAGGAAAGCGTGGGACTCGGTGCTTTGTTTATCCTCACCGGCATGGTGCTTTCTATAATCAAACGTGAGAAAATTTACTTCTGGGAATGGTGCCTTGCATTGGTTTCATTGTGGTTGGGCTGGACTCTGAAGTATTATTGGATGGGGGTTTTTTTGCCAGTGGCAGTTACTACCATGGGGGTGACAACATTTATACGTTCAAGGCCTGCCTTCGGAAGATTTGAATTACCCATATGGGCAGGACTATTCATGATTGTGCTGCTGGTGGCCACCAGCGTACACCCTAATTTCTATCCTCATCGATTTTTCGATGTTATCTCGCAGAGCAACCTGGAGTTCATGGCGCTGACACGCGCAGACAATGCGATCCACTACAACAACTTGCAACCGACTTTTTTGAGCATTCTTCAAAATGCTCCCTGGGCGCTGGTTGCAGGATTGTTCCGTCCGTTTGTGTGGGAGTTCCATAATTTGCCTTCGTTTGCAGCCGGTGTCGAAAATCTGGCTTTGCTCTTACTGGTGCTGATGTCCCTTCCGTCTTTAATCCGTTTTTATAAAGGTCCTGAAAAATTGCTTGCCCTGTCAGCAATCGTGTATATAGGTATACTGTCAGTCTTTCTTGCATTGGCTACGCCCAACCTGGGAACTCTGTCCCGCTACAAAATCGGATTCCTGCCATTTCTTGTTTTTCTCACACTGCTGAAAAGTCCAATCATGAAGTGGGTAGACAATAAGAAGTTGGGGTAGTAGGAGATTCAGCCTACATTTGCAGCGCAAAAAAAGTTTGAAGATATCATGAGTTTTCTATTCTTAACTGTGAATCATTTATTTTCAAACTGAATCATTGACACATTATTAATATGGAGAACCCTGTTATCATTTTTGGCGCGAATTATCTGGGCCGTCTGGCAAAAGAAATTTTTGAAAGCAATGACGTTGTTGTGTATGGTTTTCTGGACGACAACAAGAAACTTCATTCTACGGAGGTTGACGAGGTCGTGGTGCTCGGCAGCATGGACGACGATGGGTTCCTGAAGCTCATCGGGAAGAAATGTGAAGCATTCGTGGCTATTGATGACAATAAGTTCTGTAGAAGTATAGTAAAAATGTTACAGGAAGAAAGACAGGCGCAACCGGTGAACGCCACCCACAAGCAGGCGCTGATTTCTCCGAAGGCTACCATCGGTCACGGAAACTTCTTTGATAACGGGTTTGTACTGGGCCCTGGATCCATCTTGGGCAATCATGGACTCTTTCATGCAAAAAGCCACATAGGCGCAGAGTCAACGATCGGAGATTTTGTACAATTGGGAGTTGGGGCTATTATTAATTCAAATGTCAATGTGGAGGACGATGTGTTTATCGGATCAGGCGCAACCATCATTTCCGGTGTTACCATAGGAAAAGGGGCAAGGATCGGTGCTGGGTCGGTGGTGATTGCGTCGGTAAAGGCGGGGGAGA
>JAYWDR010000118.1:0-2344 GCA_043779735.1 Cyclobacteriaceae bacterium
CCCCCACCGGTATAGGCTATTGTGTTGCCTCCCTGACTGATGTAGAGTGCTGGTACAAAATACATATCGCCACGCATCGTTATGGCAGATTTTGGAAAACTGTATCCTACTGTCACGGAAGGCTGATGCTCCCAGCCCGTTAGCACAGTATTAAAACCAAATTCACTTAATATGCCCAGGTTGAATGCAACCTGATACCCTACGCCAAAATGCATGTTGTTAATTGAATGGTTCCAGGAGGGCCCAAAATTCGCGCGGGTTGAAACAAATAAAGTGTAAAGGTTTGCTTGCAAATTAAATCCCTTTGGCAAAGTATACTTAGCGGAATAACCAAACATCGGGGCATTTACGACATCGTGCGCCCAATCTATTGGAATCAGAACATAATTCAAGGAAACTGTATGATAGTATTTTCCTTTTGGAAGAGGTTGCGGCAGCAAAAAACTTCCCGTCTTGATATCATAGCCGTCGTCCCGACCAGACACAGGATTATTTCCTTGCGCTAAGCCATGGGAGGTGAATGCCAGTAAAATGATCGAAAGGAGACTCTCTAGATAACGGGTCTTATAATTTGTGTCCATCCGTGTATTGTCCCTGAGTTTGTAAACTTAGCCAAAAAAACATTATTCATGGATATCTGTGATTAACAAGTGTAATCATTTTTTTTGATTCTGACGCATGGTGGCGCAAGACATCCCCGTGGACTCAACTAGGTAACAATTGATCTTCAATTAATTGACTAAATTGAGAAAATAGATCCTCATTCATGAAACATCATTTGATCTCGATTGTTTTAGCTTCCCTCCTTGTGACATGTAATGAAGGCATGGCCCAAAACACTTCGAGTGATTTTGCCGATCTCATCCTCATTAATGGACGGGTATGGCTGGGTGCAGACCAGTCTTCTTTTGTGGAGGCCGTCGCTATCAGGGGAAATACCATTACCCAGGTTGGGAATACCGTTGATATTAGAAAGCTGGCTGATCGGTATGCAATCGTCGTCGATTTGAACGGCCGGCTGGTCACTGCCGGGTTCAATGATTCTCATATTCATTTCCTTAGTGGCTCCCTGGGACTGTCGCAAGTCGAACTTACGGGGGCAAAGACCCTTGACGAGGTTGTCTCACACATTTCAGAATTTGCGACTAAAAACCCAGACCGGAAATGGATCACAGGCAGCGGCTGGCAATACACAATGTTCGCAGGTGGCCTTCCGACGAAAAAAACCCTTGATGCCATAATAACAGATCGCCCAATTTTCATAAAAGCCTACGACGGTCATAGTGGATGGGCTAACAGTAAAGCGCTGGAGTTGGCCGGCATTAACCGTGAATACATTTTCAGTGGCTTTGGCGAGGTGGTCCGTGATTCTAAGGGCGAGCCGACCGGCGCGCTGAAGGAAGGGGCTCAATCACTTGTTTCAAGAATGATTCCTGAACCCACGAGGGCAGAAAATCTGGATGCCCTAAGGCTGGGAATGAAATTGACCTCGTCCCTTGGCATTACCACCATGCAGAATGCCAGTGGCAACGCTGAAGAATTTTCTTTGTACGAAGAATTGTTTGTAAAGGGTGAGTTGAAGGCACGCGTATCCATGGCATTCTCGGTCAACGCCGCAACTACGATGTCAGATATTGATGTGTATAAAAAATTAAAGGACCGTATCGGCTACCATCCATTTCTTCGCGCAAATTCAGTGAAGTTCATGCTCGATGGCGTAATCGAAACCCATACAGGTGCGATGCTCAACCGATACAGCGATGCTACGCAGGGTGAACTGCTGCCAAGCGGCGAACTGGCATTGCCACTGGATCGATATCGTGAATTAGTGACAACATTCGACAAGCTGGGCTTTCAAATCTTCACGCATGCTATTGGTGATCGTGCCGTACGGGAGGCGCTCAATGCATACGAGTACGCACATAGCATAAACAAGACCAGTATGGAAAGGCACCGCATTGAACACATTGAAACCATATCCACTGAAGACATGCCACGCTTTGCCCAATTGGGCGTGATAGCTTCCATGGAGCCCATTCATGCCTACCCAGAAACGGTAGCGGTGTGGTCGAAGGCAATTGGTACAGAACGGTTGCCCAACTCATTTGCGTGGGCTGCATTATTAAAGAACAAGGCGTCATTAGTCTTCAGCAGTGATTGGCCAGCTTGCGTTAGTCTGGACCCTATTCGTGGACTGCACACGGCTGTAAACAGGCGCACCATCGATGGGAAGCCACCCCTTGGCTGGGTACCTGAGCAGAAAATTTCCATGAGTGATGCCATGATGGCTTACACTAAAGCGGGCGCCTACTCCTCAGGAGACGAAAATGAAAAAGGGACCATT
>JAYWDR010000119.1:0-2342 GCA_043779735.1 Cyclobacteriaceae bacterium
TTCCCGTCCAAAGGTTATCTCAATTTTATAATATGGCTGGCCTTCGATTGTCGTGACACCCAACAATTTCTTGTTGACCGAAGGGTCATTCAGGCCATAGGGAAGCAAAGCAAAATAAATAACAGAGTTAATACTGGAGGTGTATTTCTTCGCCATGGAGTCCGGTATCGCCACAATTTCGTCGTTGATTTTCCGCACGAAGTTATCATTGGTGAGAATATCATGGATTGTGGCCGTTGAATCTTTAAAGATTCTTTCTTTCGAAAATGTACCCTCTTGCCGCTTTGTGATATAATGACGGTCACGAAAATCAAATTCGATTTCTGAATGAAGGTACTTTTCCCCACCATGCACACGGATGGATTTATCAATAATCTTCTGCGGATCTGAAAAATTACGGGAACAGGAGATCAACAGACCACTAAAGCCGATGATGGCAATAGTGAAGAACCACTTGAATAATCCTGGAGAAAAGGTCGAAGTCCTTTGTATCACGCCACTACCTCATCAAACGCTTTTACAAAAGACTTCATTTCTTCCAGCGTACCTATGCTTACACGGCACCATTCCTTGCCCTGGTAATCCCAAATACGGATTTGATAGCCCTTCTTTTCCGTTTCGGCCAAAATCATCTTGCCGTCTTTTGGCGCAGGAAATAACACCACATTCGTCAATGACTTCCCGTAGAACCACTTCTTCTGATCAAGATATTGCGTAAAATAATTTCTTGCCGCAGCATTCATCTTGCGGGTGTAGGCCATAAATTCTTCGTCTCCAAGACTTGCCTTGGCAGCGGCAATGCCAGCCTGATTAAGTATAGTGCCCATTTGATATTTGGCCATTTTTTGTATCAGCTCAGGCTTGGCGATCACATATCCAACGCGTATTCCTGCGAGTCCATAAATCTTGGAAAATGTGCGGGAAACAATCACGTTATGTCCTTGCTTCACCAATTCAACCATTGATACCTGTTGGCCCGGCTCCTGAAATTCAAGGTAGGCCTCGTCAGAATAGACTGTTGTTTTCTTCGACATTTCAAGGCAGAAGTTTTTCAATTTTGCAGAATCCACCACCGTACCGGTTGGATTATTCGGATTGACTACAAATAATAATTTTGTGTCTGACTTGACGGCAGAAGCCATGGCCTCGAGGTCGTGAACCAAATATTGATCCAGGTTGACTTTATCCCACCTAGCGTTAAATTTCTCAGCAAAATTCATAAGCATTGGAAAAGTCGGCCATGCTGACAATACCGAACCACCTTCCAGGCCAAGGCTCATGCCTACGATGGCAAGCATTTCTCCTGAGCCAGCTCCAAGCAAAATATAATCAGGCGTAACTCCTTCCTTGGCGGCAATCAACTGCTTGAGCTCGTCAGAAACCTCAAAGCCATAACGATTGCCATCTGCAATGGATGCTTTTATTGCCTCTCGCGCTTTCTGTGAAGGTCCATAGGGGTTCTCATTAGAGCCAAGCCGGACCAGCTTACTGTTCGCCTTACTCATCCCCAAAAATTCTCTTTCAGCCTTGCTGGCAGGGGCAGCAACCAATTCCTGGACCAATGAAAGCCCTAAAGGAATACCGGCACCGGCGATCATCGCCGATCTAAACCATTCTCTGCGGGAGATGTCAGATTTCATAATATTTTGATTTTGTTAAGATAAATGTAATGAAAAATAAACTCATCACTACCGCCACGGAGCGCGGCTGGTAGTTGTAATATAAGCCTCACCATCCAGGACAATCATAGTGTCATTCACATTTTTGGGATGGTTTCGTTTCTCAAGCCGGTATGAACCTTCACCGTTGGATTGCGAATGGAAGTACATCCGATCGCCCTGCACAGACCAGGAGCCACGATCTTCTCCCTGGGACAAGGTGCCGCCTGAGACTGCCTCTGTGTTTACACTCCTTGAACTACCCTCCGTGTAATAGTACGTACCATCTGCATGTAGTGTAATGCATTTGCTAGAATGTGAATTTGCATTCATATTGAGGTAACACCACTCACCCACTAGTTCCATGGCCACAGTTCCCTTGGCGACTGCAGGGGTCTGTGCTACCTGTCCGGTGCCTGCTGGTTTATAATACACTACCATTTGACCATCCGCAATCAATGTCAGTTGGCTTCTCTTGACCTCATATTCAAAAGTTGTCGGGCCTGTGGCAGTACTCAAAACAACATGTCCCTGCGAAATCTGGTAAGGGAACGTGTTGCCCAAATAAACACACTTTCCATCCGGTCTGAATTCAATCATTTCACCATTGCCGGACCACAGCCCAATCAGGTTGCCAGACGTATTGCTAAACGATCGTGTAGTCGGGGCTGATGGTGCTATTCC
>JAYWDR010000120.1:0-17797 GCA_043779735.1 Cyclobacteriaceae bacterium
CTGAACTCATAAGTGTTCAGGTACATTGCGATGATTTCTTCTTTTGTAAAATTGCGCTCGAGGTTTACCGCAATGACCCATTCCTTGGTTTTTTGGACAATTCGCCTTGGATACCGCCCCAGTTTAGCAATCGAGCCATCCAGAGAACGATCCTGATTGCGTGTGTATAAATTCTTTGCCAGCTGCTGGGTAATTGTACTGCCACCACCAGCTGGATTGAGCGTTATGAGGCCCCATGCTACGCGCAAGTATGCTGGGAAATCCAGACCTGAGTGTTGGTAGAATCGATGATCCTCTGAAATCACCAGTGCGTTTACCAGATCATCGGAGAGCTCCTCAAAAGTCACCTGACTTCGATTGAACCTGAAATAGCGGCCCAATGACACTCCATCAGCAGAAATCAATTCGGATGATAGATCATTTTCAGGGTTCTCCACATCCGCCAGACTGGGCATGGCTCCGAAAAGACCAAAAAGATCAATGCCTACCGTGTACACATATAGCGGCAATCCCAGGATAAAGCACAGAAAGGCAATCCAGCAATACTTGATGGCTTTTTGAAACCACGGACGCTTTGTCTTCAGCAGGTCACTGATTTTCTTTTTGATAGTGTCGATCAAAGAAGCTGAGGTACTCATCGAGGGCTTTGTTGCGGTAGAAGATATTAAAATTATCTTTTGTTATAACAAAGTTATGGAAATTTAATGTGGAAAATGGTTTACTGTTCGCCATGCTCTTATTAAAGCGGTTATTATATTCTTGCGCTTCAGTCTTATTGGCAAGGTTGCCCACAAACGTCAAGGCATATTGATCGTTGAGAAGGAGATTACTGGTTTCCAGTTTTTTCCCTCTATAAAATCCAATGTTAAATTTTTCAACAACGGTGGCTATCGATTCGCTGGCTTTGTCTTGAAACCGATGTACAATAACGAAGTAATGGGGTTCGTCGAAGGAGGCCATAAACCGAATTCCTTTCAACCTCTCAGCTTTTTCGATAAAGGCCTTGGAACTAGCCAGAAGCTTCTCCGCATATCCATGAACAGAGGTGTCCGGATATTTCTTTATAAATTCGCCAAGCTCATATTGATATCGGGTAACGTCTTCAGTTTTACCAGTAATCAGAATTTGTAGCAGTTCCAATTGTGGAGTAAAGGAAGTCTCTCCGATACTTCGTGCCAATTTTATTTTTTCTTGCGCCCCCCTGAGATTGTTTCGTTCAAACTCGGCATAGGCTTCTTTGTATATGATTTTTTGTTTCTCCTGTGCCACGCTAGTTTCCTTCAGATATTCAGGGTTTAATAAAATCTTGGTGTACGTGGAATTAGGAAACTCATCTTTAAGATTTTGTGCTAGAATTTCGGCCTTGCTGTCACCTCGCTCTTTGTGGATGAGGTAAAGTTTGTATAGTACTTCTGGTTTGAAGGATGATTGAGGAAAACGGCTCAAAAGCATCTCGTAAGAGACTTGTGCATTCTCCTTTTCTGTCAACTGAAAATAGTAAAGATCTCCTAACCTAAAGTAGGCTTCCTCGATTTTGGCAAAGGCGACTTTTTTTTGTTCATTAGTTTTGGGGAGTTGAGCGTAGAGCTTTGTGAATGCTTCTTCAGCAGGATTGATACCAGGAGTATTCTCATTGGTAGGAGTATTGGCAGGCGCCTGGCCGACTTCTCCTGCAACAGGGATGGTTAAGGTTGGAGGCGAGGCAGACCTCGAGGATCTTCTCCAATTGTCTTCTAGTGGTATATTGCCCCAAATGCGCTGGAATTCGCTTTGTCCGGAGGATACAGCCGTTGGATTGCCAAAATACCAATCGGTTGTGCTATTCGATTCTGTTTGAAAGAATGTACTGCTTTGGTTGATCGTATTGGAGCTGACCTCTGTCCTTCTTCGTTTCCTTTTCTTTCCGATGTTATTTTTTTCAATCGATGCAAAGGTCGAATCGATCTTGGCCCGAAGTAAGGCAGAGTCCAGTGAAGACATCCTTAGCAAGCTGTCCTGCAGAACAATCGTTTCAGTATATTTTACAAATTCACCCAATACGTCATGTCGCTTCTTAATCACATCGTAATTCTCAAATTCCTTGGGGAGGTAAGTGATAGCGCTATCGTAGTAAGACTTAGCCCGTGAAAAGAGTTTTAGAGAATCAAAATACAGCTGGCCTATTCGAAGAAAAGCGCTTCCCTGAATTCGTTTATTTTTTCCGGCATGTGCGCACAACTTGTACTGATCAATCGCTTCTGGAACGTTGCCCTGCTTTCTTTCGAATTCACCCAACTCATAATATATTTTGTCTTTGAATTCCTGGTTCTTCAAGTCGGATAATAATTTTTCAAATTGTTTCCGTACGAGCCTTACGTTGCGGGAATTATCAAGACTTGCTACTTGCGCCAAGTTAAGTCGGGCATAGAAATCAATTTCGTAGTCAGGATTAGTCGCAAGACATTTTCGGTAGTAGTTATAGGCTTCTGAACTAAATCCAAGCTTTTGATAGACCTGTCCGATAATAAAATATATCCTACCTTTTCGGTCGGCACGGGTGAGCAAAGTGTCGGCCCTGGTCAGGCTGCGCACCATATTGTCATAGTCAATCCGTACCTGATAGTAGTATGCTTTTTCAAGGTAAAGACTTTTAGCATTGACCTTGCTTAGTTTTTCTTTTTCCAAGAATTGAAATGCTTCTTCCGCTTTTTCGTATTCGGCCTGTTCTGTGAATGTTCTTATCAGGTACACCAAAGCCTTGTGGCGTAGATTTGTATCATGACTCTTTGTGTTTATAAACTTAAAGGTCTGGACAGCATTTTGAAAATCGCAATCATACAGTCTGGCAAGCCCGACCAGCAAGTAATTATCATCGACCCATCGGCTGTTTGGATGACGCTGTATGGAAATGGAGGCCATTTTCACAAGCTCTTCCGTGTCTTTCTTATAGCTCTTAGCCAATATTGTATCAAGCTTGGGGAAGAGCCGTAGAATTTGGTTTGGATCATCATCAAGACTTTTTAGAATGATTTTCTCTACTTCCCGAGTTTTTTCCTTAGCATAGAAATATCCATTGAAATGGGCGGTTGTATTATGGAAAGCATCTCCGGTGATGGTATTTTGATTGGATGAGCAGCGCCACATGAGCAGAGCGGAGGAGCAATAAATTAGTCCAATAATTGCTCTTGAAAAGACCTTCATGCAGTGGTTTGAGTTACAAACGTAAAAAACAGATTTTCAATATTATAATCGTTCGGAATATCTAATTTAGCGAACATTTTCTGATTTTGACGCCAAAAAAGACCATATCAGAGCGCCTAAGCGCCCGCTACCTTCTGGTAATCCGCAGAGAGGAAAATCTGGAAGAGAAATCGAGCGTGGGCTTTACCTACGCTAAACTGCTGGTATTTTCAATCGTTGTATTCATACTTGTTTTTGTGGGAAGTCTTTTCTTGGCACAAACCCTGTTGGCAAAGTGGTTTGATCCGCGGTATGCCCAACGCGAAACGAACAAGAAACTGAATCAACTTTCACTCAAGATTGATTCGCTCGCACTAGAGGAAGAAAACAAAGACCAGTTCATTCAGAATTTCAAGAGAGTCTTTAACGGAGATACTGCCAGTGGTTTTATTGATCCGGTTGAAGCGCTTCGGGGTCAGGACAAACCGATCAAGCCAGTGAGCAGCATGAAGCTCGCACCCACAGATTCGCTGTTTAGAAAAGATTTTGAACAATCAGAGTTATCGATGATTACGCTTACGAGTAGCAAGTACCGGGAGCTGAGGGAAACCTTTTTCTTTACACCCATTACGGGATTTATTTCAGACAGGTATGACATGAAAAAGAGTCACTATGGCGTGGATATTGTAGCCAAGACAAATGAGCCTATTAAGTGCATCGCAGATGGCACAGTGATTATGGCTTCCTGGACACTGGATGCGGGCTATGTAATCGCTATTCAACATCGCGGCAACCTGATCTCTGTCTATAAGCACAATGCCGAATTGTTGCGAAAAGTTGGTAATTTTGTGAATGCAGGTGAAATTATCTCTATTGTTGGCAACAGTGGCGAGATGACTGATGGTCCGCACCTTCATTTTGAACTTTGGTACAATGGCAACTCGCTCAATCCGGAAGAGTTTGTAACGTTTTAAATTATTAAGAACATGTTCACGACGAAAGAAGAAAAGAAGGCAGCTGAAGAGATCAGCAATTCCAGCAACGTAATCGGGAAAGGGACGGTGCTTGAAGGTAATATCGAGACTTTTGGCAATATTCGGATTGAAGGCCGTGTGAATGGCAATATCAAATCGAAGTCTAAAATTGCATTAGGCCACTCAAGTCACGTAGATGGAAACATAGCCGCGCAAAATGCAGACATTGAGGGTGGTGTAAAAGGCAGAATTGAGATTTCGGAATTGCTGGTGTTGAAAGCAACAGCAGTTGTGCATGGCGATATCTCTACTGGCAAATTGGTGGTGGAGCCAGGAGCGGTATTCAATGGTAGCTGCAAGATGGGCGCGGCAATCAAGGACATTAAGTCAGCCGAGAATGGAGAAGGAGCGCACTCGTACCGGGCCGAAGGGGTCAGGGCCAGCTAATTCATTTCTGAGGTATAGCAGTTTCGGGCTTCAATTGTTCGGGGGCATTGGCTTGGCCGGATGGGCCGGATATCGGCTTGACCTTTATCTGGAATTAAAATTTCCCGTTTTTTTGTTATCCTTATCTCTCATAGTATTTGCAACTATGTTGTACCAGATGTACAAACAACTCAACAGAGAGTAATTGCTACGATTCATTTTCATGACAACCACACTGGCGCTACTGATCGTAGCATTTGTGAAGGGTTGTTCGGCAGTAGGTTGGTTTGATGTTCCTTCATTTTCGACTGAGATTGTTGTCTTTTTGGCCCTTTCAAACGTGTTCCTCTATTGGTTTACAATGCGGAAGATGGGCGAAAAGTCAGAGGATTTTGTCAAAATTTACTTGAGTGCCACAGTCTTAAGAATTCTATTTTTTGGAGCATTCATTTTTGCAGTGATCTTTCTGGACCGGCCTGGAGCCCCGAAAAACGCTCTATTTTTTTTGATATGTTATTTCCTGTTTACGGCCATGGAAGTGTGGGCCATATTTCATGAATTAAGATCTCAGAAGGCTCTAAAGAGTGGCCAAAAAAATCCATAATCATTTTTTTTTGGTCCATTAATCAATAGTTTTACAGTCGATTAAAATGACCGTGGACAACTACCTAAAAGTGCCGTTTCCCTTCTCAAAAAAAGCATATTTGGCTATCTTTTTTGCCACGGTTTTAGGCGCATTTTCCACCTCGGTTGCTCAGGAACAGCACGAATCTGAAATCACAAATGAAAATGTAGGTGCGGGGGGAAAGCTAAACATAAGCGAAGTGATTGTTGAGCACGTTCTGGACAATCATGTGTGGCATTTTGTCGATGGCCATTATGGTACTCTTTACTTGCCAGTAATTGTTTATTCACCGGAGCGAGGACTGGACACATTCTCTTCTGGAAATTTCTTCGATGAGCATCATAAGCCGGTTGAGTACAATGGCTATACACTTGAGCATCAAAAAATTTATCTGGGTGGCATTCCCGTGTTGGATTTTTCAATCACCAAAAACGTAGCAATGCTTTTCATCAATGCCTCATTGCTCTTCATAGTGATGATCTCGGTCGCGCGGGCCTATACCCGCAATTCCGGACGAGCTCCCAAAGGACTTCAATCCTTCATTGAGCCGGTAGTTGTATTTATCAGGGATGGAGTTGTAAAGCCAAATATCGGGCCGAAATATGAACGATACCTGCCGTATTTACTTACGCTGTTTTTCTTCATTCTTTTTGGCAACTTATTGGGCTTGTTGCCAGGGGCCGCAAACCTTACCGGTAACATCGCAGTTACGTTAACGTTGGCTGTATTTACATTTATTATTACGAATGTAAGTGGAAATAAGGCCTACTGGTCACACATTCTATGGACACCAGGGGTTCCACTGCCCCTTCGAATCATTATTCTGCCTGTTGAAATTATTTCAATATTTACAAAGCCCTTCTCCCTGACGATTCGTTTGTTTGCAGCAATAACGGCAGGACATATTGTATTGCTGAGTTTATTGGGTCTGACTTTTGTTTTTGAAAGCTGGTGGGTTGGCTTCGGGTCTTCCATTTTTGTCTTGTTTATTAGTTTGATTGAGCTTTTGGTAGCAGGGATTCAGGCGTACGTGTTTACTTTGTTCACATCGCTCTACATCGGAATGGCGGTGGTAGAACATGAGAAAGGGCATTAGAGAAATGAAATGTGGGAAACTACATTTAGGATATTCCAGGATAGACCTGGATTTTGTTTCACTTAATTATTTAAAAGTATGTTGTTCACCATTTTAGTAGACATTAGCTATGCGATCATGGGTGCAGGTATCGGTGCGGGTCTGGCTGCGATAGGCGCTGGAATCGGTGTAGGCCGAATCGGAGGCTCTGCCATGGAAGCTATGGCTCGCCAGCCGGAATCTGCTGATAAGCTGCAGGGTTCCATGCTGATTATCGCGGCTCTTGTTGAAGTAGCTGCGCTTTTCGCCCTTGTAATTTGTTTCTTGATTTCAAACAAGACAGCGTAAAGCATTGGAACTTGCCTTAGGCAATAGGCCAGGCAAGTTTCTTTATTTGAATCAATTGATCGACTGGACACTGTGTAAAGAGCACTATCCAACTAAAAAAAAGGAACTATGGAATTTCTTACCCCTGGCACCGGCCTTCTCTTCTGGCAAATTGTTGTCTTTCTGGCCCTGTTTCTATTATTAAGCAAAATGGCATGGAAGCCAATCCTTTCATCCCTAAAGGACAGAGAGGAATCTATTCGAGCTGCATTGGACTCCGCAGAGAAGGCCAAAGCAGAAATGGCATCGCTGAAAGCGGACAATGAAAAACTTTTCAAGGAAGCCCGTGAAGAACGTGACAAGATTCTAAGTGAAGCGCGGGAAGCCGGCAACAGACTGCACGATCAGGCACAGGCCGACGCCAAGAAGAATGCAGACAAGATCATTCAAGATGCAAAGGCAGTTATTTCCATTGAAAAACAAGCGGCCTTGCGTGACGTTCGTGCGCAAGTGGCCCAATTCTCGTTAGAGATTGCAGAAAAATTAATTAAGAAGAATCTGTCAGATGACAAGGCTCAGAAGGACTTGGTAGATGGCTTTGTCAAGGACTTGAAAATGAATTAACTCATGGCGGACTTACGGGTAGCATCAAGGTATGTAAAATCATTGCTTGGATTGGCAGTAGAGAAGAACGCGTTGGAGGCAGTTCATGAGGACATGCTCCTGTTTTCAAAAGTGTGTAAGGAGAACCGCGCCTTCATCGCAATGCTGAGAAGCCCGGCGATTCGTCACGAAAAGAAAAGAGACGTTCTCATGAAGATATTTGCGGGCAGAGTAGATTTGCTCACCATAGCGATCATAGAAATTCTCACTCGGAAGAACCGGGAACCGCTGTTGCCAGCCATCGCCAATGAATTTCACAATGCTTACAATGAGTACAAGGGTATAGGCAAAGCCTATGTCACTACCACTATACCGATGGATCCTGACTTGCGCAAAGCCATTGAATCCATTGCGAAAAAACTTAGCGGCAAAAAGCAAGTGGAGTTAAACGAGAAAGTTGATAAGAATCTAATTGGTGGCTTCATTCTCAATGTTGGGGATCGTCAAATTGACGCCTCGATAAAGAGCAAATTGAGGACGCTGGAATTGAAATTCAATGAGAACTATTTTGTCAGACATATTTGACCATTGACGGATAACGAACACTAACGAACAAAAAGCTTTATGGCAGAAATCAGACCCGAAGAAGTATCGGCAATTTTACGGGAACAATTATCCCATTCACGTACCGATGCGGAGTTAGAAGAGGTAGGAACCGTATTGACGATCGGTGACGGCGTAGCGAGGATTTATGGCCTTACAAAAGCCCAGGCAGGAGAATTGATTCAATTTGAAAACGGGCTCCGAGCACTTGTGCTGAATCTTGAAGAGGATAATGTAGGCGCCGTGTTGTTGGGTGATCCGCAAGGCATCAAAGAAGGAGCAATCGTAAAGCGCACTGGGCAGATTGCTTCAATTAAAGTTGGCGATGGGGTGTTGGGACGTGTCGTTGATACATTGGCGAAGCCCATTGACGGCAAGGGCCCGCTTACAGGAGAACTCTATGAGATGCCCCTCGAGCGTAAGGCCCCAGGGGTTATTTATCGGCAGCCAGTGAATGAGCCATTGCAAACCGGGATCAAGGCTATTGACTCGATGATTCCGATTGGGCGCGGGCAGCGTGAATTAATTATCGGCGACCGTCAGACCGGCAAGACAGCAGTTGCGATTGATGCTATCATTAACCAAAAGGAATTTTACGAAAGAGGCACTCCGGTATATTGTATTTATGTAGCTATCGGGCAAAAGGCTTCCACGGTTGCGGTAGTGGCAGCTACACTTGAAAAAGCCGGCGCATTGCCATATACGGTTATTGTTTCAGCCTCTGCCTCTGATCCGGCACCAATGCAATACTTCGCACCATTTACAGGCGCAACTATTGGAGAATTTTTCCGCGACACCGGTCGCCCTGCCCTAGCCATTTATGATGACTTATCGAAGCAGGCAGTGTCCTATCGTGAAGTTTCATTACTCCTGCGAAGACCTCCGGGACGGGAAGCCTATCCTGGAGATGTGTTCTATTTACATTCCCGACTCCTGGAGAGGGCCGCAAAAATTATCAACAACGATGCGTTGGCGCGGCAAATGAACGATCTGCCGGACTCGATCAAGCACCTTGTAAAAGGAGGGGGCTCGCTCACAGCCCTTCCCATAATTGAAACACAGGCCAATGACGTTTCAGCATACATCCCGACGAACGTGATCTCCATCACCGATGGCCAGATATTCCTTGAGACTAACCTGTTCAATGCCGGTATTCGGCCTGCAATAAACGTTGGTATTTCTGTATCCCGTGTTGGTGGATCAGCACAGATCAAGTCAATGAAGAAGGTAGCGGGTACGCTGAAGTTGGATCAGGCTCAATTCCGTGAATTGGAGGCGTTTTCGAAATTCGGTTCTGACTTAGACGCTTCGACAAAACTTACCATTGAGCGCGGCCGCAGAAACACAGAAATCCTAAAGCAACCACAGTATGCTCCGATGCCAGTGGAAGAGCAAGTAGCTATACTCTCTGCCTCAACCCGCGGTTATCTGGACAAGGTGCCAGTGAACAAGGTGAAGGATTTTGAGAGGGAATTCCTTGGATTACTGAAAGCCCAGCATAAGAATATCCTGGACAATTTCAGAGTCGGTAAGCTGGAAGAGGCAGACATGAATATGGTAAAGAAGATTGCCCTGGAACTGGCCGGAAAGTTCTAATCAAATCTTGTATAGCTGATGCGAAAACGTATAAGAGCATAGTGAATGGCAAATTTAAAAGAAGTCAAGACGCGGATCAGTTCGGTGACTAGCACACAACAAATCACCAAAGCCATGAAAATGGTGGCGGCGGCTAAGTTGCGCAAGTCACAAGATCGCATTTTACAAATGAGGCCGTTTGCTCAAAAGATGACCGGTGTTATGCAAAATCTTTCAGCCGGCACATCTGATGGTGATACTTGGTACAGCAAACCTAGAGCAGAAGAGAAAATATTGATCGTGGCCATTAGCTCTGATCGCGGATTGTGTGGCTCTTTTAACTCATACGTTTTTAAGAGCGTCCTTCGCCTGGTACAGGAGAGATACGCCACTCAGCGGGCCAGCAAGAATATTACAGTCCTGCCTATAGGGAAGAAGGCCCTTGATTTTTTTAACAAGCAGCCCTTTCAGGTTGTTGGAGACTTCTCGGAGATATTTCATAGTCTATCGTTCGAAAAGGTTTCGGAGGCAGCGGATTACATGATCGGGTGTTACCAGAAAGCTAAGTTTGATAAAATAGAAATTGTCTACAACCAATTCAAAAACGTTGCTACTCAGATTCTGATCATAGAGCAATTATTGCCGGTGTTACCCGTGAAGAGCGAGAAAAAGCCGAATATCGATTTTATTTTCCAGCCCAACCAAGACGAGATTATATCGGGGCTAATCCCCAAGGCACTGAAGGTGCAATTATACAAAGCCGTATTGGATTCGAATGCTTCTGAAAATGGCGCGCGGGTGACGGCCATGGATAAGGCTACCGAGAATGCGGGAGACCTGCTAAAAGACCTCAAGCTCATGTATAATCGCAGCCGCCAGGCTGCCATTACTAAGGAAATTCTTGAAATCGTTGCTGGGGCTGAGGCGTTAAAGTCGGCCTAGATTTAGGCATACATTTTTTTTGACGTGTTGCTTGCCAACTCTATGGCCTTGAGCCTTTTTCGATTCCGCGCTTCGCAAGTATGCGCTTAAGATGTTTTTCCAGCTACGATTTAATTAGGCATATCGATTTCCGCTAACCCTTGCATCGAATGTAGTATTAGTAGAAAATTTCTGTGTGCAATTCCTGTGCGAGGCGCAAGAACTCATGGTCCAGGTGAATTACATTATATTATGGGTCCATGACAGAATAGAGGAACGATACGACAAATACCGCAGATCAAAAAGCAATGATCATCGCCAAACAGGCGACAACAACGCGAATGTTTAGTATTTTCACCTGTTGAAGTTATTACTAAATTGAGTCTATATGGTCAAGCGTTTTAGAGTTGCTGCAGCCCTTGTCTGCCTCCTGCAATTTCAATGCACGAACCCTACCTCTACACTGGTGGACATCGGCCCCCCTGTCCTTCCTCTCAGAGAACTGCGGGCCGCGATCTTACTTGTTGACGGAGTGTACAATTCCGAAATGATGGCGCCAATGGATGTATTACATCATACAATCTTTCACACAGGAAAGGGTATTCATGTATTCACTGTTTCTGAGAGCGGTTCAACGATTACAACCTTTGAAGGGTTGAAGATCATACCTGACTATGCTTTTACCTCTGATTCATTACCCGCTATTGATATTCTTATCGTGCCGAGCGCTAAGCATAGTATGGATACGGACATGATGAATGCCAAGTTGTTAAATTTTGTTTCGAAGACAGGTCGTGAGGCGTCTTATGTCATGTCACTTTGTGATGGAGCATTTATTTTGGCGCAAGCAGGTTTACTTGACCTTCACGAGTGCACTACATTTCCAGGTGACGTTGTCAAGTTCAGGACGGCGTTTCCGCACTTGACGGTTCATGAAAATGTCATCTTTGTGCATGACCGGAAAATTATCACCTCAGCCGGTGGAGCCCGTTCTTATGAACCAGCATTGTATTTGGTCGAATTACTTTATGGAAAAGATGTTGCCAATGGTATTGCCAAAGGACTTGTGATTGATTGGAATATTGCCTCCGTTCCGGCGGTACTTACGCGACGGTAGAGACAATCCTTCAAATAGTAATCCTTTATTACATCAAACGATAAATCAGTCTGGCAAACCTTAGTTTTACTTACATTTTTGATGACTCTCAGGAAAAGAACAAGCCGGCAGCGATTAATTGACCATTTACCTGTGGTGGTATTCGAGTATACTTTCTTTCCGGATGGTCAGCGTGATTTTACCTACATAAGCCCTCGTTGCCAGGAGTTGTTCGGAATTGATCCTGAGACTATTCTGAATGGTCATTTGTCAATGGCCAGCTATATTCATCCTGAAGATCTGCCGTCTTTTAACCTAAGCATCGAGGCAAGCCTCCAGGGGGTGATGGAATGGAAGTGGGCAGGGCGCTGCAAAGGCAGCGAGGGGTTAATCTGGCTTGAGGCCCAGGGAATGCCTGTACGAATGAGAGATGGGCGAATTATTTATTGCGGGATTTTCTCAGACATTAGCGAACAAAAACAGCTGGAGCAGCGCTATAGGGAATTGGTTGATCAACTGCCGCTCGGTATTGCAGTACATGCGAGGGGGAAAGTTAAGTTTGTTAACCCGGCCGCTGCCAGGATAATGGGTGCTGTCAATCCCGAGGAGCTGGTGGGGATGGATATACTCAAATTTATACACCCCGATTCGCAAGCAATTTCGCGGGAGCGCTTAAATACAATTCTTAGCGGCCAGTCTGTTTTATCTATGGAAGGAAAATATGTCAGGCTGGATGGAGAGATTATAGACATGGAGGTTTCCGGATATCCTTATCAATACCAAGGGGAGCCAGCCGTGCAAACAATCTTTACAGATATTACAGATCGTAAGAAGACTGAAGCAAGTTTTCGTAAAACTGAGACCTTGCTATATCAGCTTTTTCAACACACACCTCTTGCGGTTACACTGTTGAATGACGAAGGGAATGTGGTCCAGATTAATAAGGGCTTTGAGCAAACATTTGGCTTCACGCTGGAGGAACTTCAGGGAAAGGGCCTAAATCAATTTATTGTGCCCGATGATCTAAAAACTGAGGGCAATGATTTGAATACTTTGATTTCACGTAATAGTGTAACCCAAACGGAAACGGTCCGTCACCGAAAGGATGGAGCCTTGTTGGCTGTAATTATTTACGGTGTCCCCGTGTTATTGCAGGACCAGACTATTGGTATTTTTGGAATGTACGTTGACATTACGGAACAGAAGAAAATTGAAGAGGAATTGAAAATTCGTAACACAGAACTTGACAATTTTGTATATAAGGTGTCGCATGATCTTCGAGCCCCGCTTTCGTCTGTCCTTGGGCTGGCTCACCTTGCGACACTTCCTGGAAATGATGATAACCTGATGGAATATATTAAGTTGATGGGTCAGAAAGCTGGCCAGCTTGATCACTTCATTAGAGATGTACTCAGTCACTCCAAGAATTTGAAGATGGAATTGAATATTGAAAAGATCAATTTTCAAGATCTGATCAATCAGACATTTGATGATCTTAATTATTTAAGAGGAGCCCTTGAGGTACATAGAGATATAACGATTTCAGAAGGAGATTTTCATAGTGACCCTTGGCGCATTTCTGAAATTTTTCGAAACCTGGTTTCCAATGCAATGAAATACGGAAAACTAGGCGGTCCGGAAACCACAATTACCATCAAGATTGAAATAAAGGAAAAGCAATGCACCATTTTGCTGCAAGATAATGGGATTGGAATTGACAAGCCTAACCTGGAAAAAATATTTGAAATGTTCTACCGTGCAAGCGACCAATCGGATGGAAGCGGCCTTGGGCTTTATATTGTCAAGAATGCCGTGGATAAGCTAGGAGGAAAGGTGGAGGCGGAAAGTGAGCTCGGCGAGGGAGCAACTTTTAAAATTTCCCTTCCCAATCAACGTCTTTCAAAATAAACAGTATCTTTCAAGGCAGTCGATTGCTATGCAGATCCAGGAAGTTATAAGTACTAGAGAAATTCGAGAATTTCTGTTGTTGCCGGTGCTCCTTTACAAGGACACGTCGCAGTGGATACGGCCATTAGATAAGGATATCGAGTCGGTATTTGACAAAGATAAAAACAAGTCGTTTAGGAACGGAGAATGTATTCGATGGATTATGAAGAATGATTCGGGGGAGACCATTGGCAGAGTGGCGGCTTTCGTATTTGAGAAGACCGTGCATAAGGGCAACGACCAACCCACAGGAGGTATGGGTTTTTTTGAGTGTGTGAATGATCGATCTGCCGCCTTCATGCTGTTTGACCAATGTAAAACTTGGCTACAGGCTCGGGGGATGGCAGCGATGGATGGGCCCATCAATTTTGGAAGCAGAGAACGGTGGTGGGGATTACTGGTGGAAGGATTTGAGAATGAGCCCAATTACCAGTGCGTCTATAATTTTCCTTACTATCAGGATTTCTTTGTGGCGTATGGATTTCAACTGTACTTTAACCAGCTGACATTTGCCAGAAAAGTGATGGAGCCTCTTTCAGAAAGACTCTACCACAAAGCAACATTAGTGGCGCGAGATCCAAATTATAGCTTTCGCTTTATTCCTAAGAATGAGCTGAGTAAGTTGCCAGGATATTTGAGAATAGTCTATAATAAAGCATGGGCAAACCGTGCCGAGAATCCGGAGTTATCACAGGCTCAAGCCGTTCTTTTGGTAAATCAGATGAAACCTATTCTCGACGAACGACTCTTGTGGTTTGGGTTTCATAAAGAAGATCCGATCGCTTTTTTTATTTCCTTGCCGGAGATCAACCAGATATTCAAGTATGTTAATGGAAAACTTGATTGGATTGGAAAACTGAAGTTCCTTATTCATAAATTAAGAAAAACGAACAAGAAAGCATTTGGAGTTTTGTTTGGCGTCGTTCCCGAACATCAGGGCATGGGTGTAGACGGGGCACTTATTTTGGCTTCCCGCGAATTGTGGCAATCCGCCAAGATGCCATACACAGACTTTGAGGTTAATTGGATTGGAGATTTTAACCCGAAAATGATACAGGTAGTTGAGCAGGTAGGAGGATATGTGTCCAAGCGGCATATCACCTATCGGAAGTTGTTTGACGAAACAAAACCTTTTAAACGCCACCCTTTCCTGAGATAGCTATGCAAGAGGAAGAAACACGTTCTGGCTTTTTATGGAAGAACCTCGTGAGAGGGTTGATTTGGTTTGCTGTCATTCTTACCGCTTACATTTTAGCCAGTAAGGATATCAAGGTCTACCAGGACGAAATCAATGATATTGGTGATCGACTGCCATTGCTGCTAGGGATTTTCACGGTATCTGAAATCGTATTCGGGATCATACCACCGGAATTGTTCATGCTGATATGGCAATCGAAAGGTGTGTTATCTGAATATGTAATTAACCTTAGTTATCTGACCTTGATCTCGTATGGGGCAGGGATATTGGGATATTATATCGGACAGAATTTTTCGAAGACAGCAGTATATCGTCGAATCAATGATCGCTATTTGAAGCAATACGACCGGCAATTGAAAACCTACGGAATCTACCTTGTGCTGGTAGGGGCCGTCACGCCTGTTCCATTTTCAGCTACTTGCATGCTGGCGGGATCTGTTAATATTCCGATCAAAAGTTTTCTACTGGTCTGTATTTCACGGGTTCTGCGCTTTGCTGTGTATGGATGGATGGTTTGGCGTGTCCCGGGTTGGTTTAGCTAGGGGTATTGGTTTTACAGCCCTGCAATAAACTTTCCATGAAGCTCGAGCACCTGGGGGATCACCATGTGTTTGTCATCATTGCAGAGAATGAAATCCGCTCTTCTGAGTTTCTCCTGTTCAGGCCACTGACTTTTGATAATTATTTTTATATCCTCCTCTGTCAGGTGGAGATCTCGCTGCATAACGCGTTTGATTCTAAGATCTTCGGGAGCAGACACCACAATCATCTTGTCAACCGAGGTGT
This sequence comes from Cyclobacteriaceae bacterium, assembly GCA_043779735.1. Lineage (GTDB taxonomy): Bacteria > Bacteroidota > Bacteroidia > Cytophagales > Cyclobacteriaceae > ELB16-189. The sequence goes on from JAYWDR010000120.1 coordinate 15,316, forward strand.
AAGAGCCTGCTTCATATAGCAAGGCGGCCTCCCGCAGCAAATAGGCATCACCTTTGTGGGCGTCCGCCCACTGAAGGTAGTCTACTGCCACACGCGGGTGGACAAGTTTGTTCAACGTTGATAGCTTATCGGGATTTCCAAAAGTAGTCTTTCTTATATGTGTCCGATTGAGAGTTCCGTCTCCGTAATAGGACATGGCCCCAAACTCTTTCTTGATTTGGTCTCGGAGTATTTTATCGGTCATCATCAGACTTTTGGCTCGACTGTCAGCATCGTAGACCGGGATTCCCAAGCAAAGGAAAATGTGGCACACAAGGCTTTTTCCCGATCCAATGCCACCTGTAATACCAACCTGGAGCGGACGGTTCATCATCTTAGCGTTTCTTCACCAGTACCGAATCAATGGAATTCAATTCGGCGTACACCGGCAGGCCCTTTAAAGTCGGAAGAAATGATCTTGTCTCTCCCTTTCTTAATTCTGTCAAGATGAGTGATGCAGAAAAATTGACAGATTCTTGCGAAAATCTTTCGTGTTCCTTTTGAGGAACCGTAAAGACACAGCGTACGCTGTCTCTGTCTGACTGGATCCCAACGGATGTTTTTAGTATTTCTAACCTCACTTGACGGATAATCTCTTCAATTGGACCTACTTCAAATATTACTTGCACCACAGGTGGGTTACGACTGATGAGTGTATTGTCGGAAACAACTACCTCTACATTTTCTCTGAAGTTACTGCTGATGCGCGAGGCCATCACATCGATGGTAAGCGTATTTGATAATTTTTCAATAATATTCTTTGGTCCATCAAGTGTGACTGAGTCAGGCAAGATGACTATTGGACTTGTTCGCCCGTAATTGTTCTTGAATGTTGCATGGCTAACATTAGGCAGCAACTTAATCTTTTTTGATAGTTTCGGCGCAATAGCGAGTCGAAGGGTGTCGGTGACAACGTAGTTTACCTGCAATGCGCCGATTTGACTTGCCACAATAGGCGATAATGTGCTCGCCACAATTTTGTGGATGTCGGAGGGCCGCTCAAGCGGCATAAGGATGCTAGGCACCTTAAGGCCAAGGCTCTTTCTAAGAATTTCCCAGCCATTGCCGCTCACATTGAGAATGAGATCGGAGGGCAGCGGCTCCACGGCTATGAACTTTGAATTATCAAATTCAAACTGCAGAGGAAACCGGAGGTTAGTAGCGTAGTTTTTATTTAGTGCATTGAAAATCCAGAATACCGCAGCTGTGAAAAAGCACAATGCCAGCGCTTTCCAGTTAGTACGGTCGAACCGCAGAATGTCGCTGATGGCACGAAAAAAATTCAATGGTTATTTTCAGTGTTCATAGAGTCATCTGCCTTCAGCCCGTGACCTTTTTGGCAGCATTGGCTGCTTTAGTCGATTCCATCGATACGGATGACTTGGCGAACTTAATTCGGGCGCCACGCTCAAACTCAAGAATGAAAGTATCATCTTCAATTTCCGCCACACGACCATGGGCACCGCCGATGGTCACTACGAGGTCTCCTTTTTTTACTTCTTCCACAAATTTTTTCTGATCCTTCGCCTTCTTTTGTTGTGGCCGGATCATAAAAAAATAGAAAATGCCGATAATAGCTACCATGAAAATCATGGAGCTCCAGCCGCTGCCTTGAGCCTGTACGATAATTAGTTTAGTCATAGTTGGAATTTGTCTGCGTCAAAGTTAGTAGTTTTTAGCCCCTAATAAGCAAAAATGAAAAAGCCCCCCGTAGCCGGGGGACTTTGCATTGCATTCGTTGGATTTACTTCGTTGGCCCGTTCATTTCTGCCTTGGGAGTCACCATGGCCTTAAAACGGAGTGTGGTTGTCTTGGGCCACGTGTTGGCTGTAACCGTTATGGTCTTATTGTTGACGCCTTGTTTGCCGTTGGTATCAAATTCAGCCGTAACCGAGCCTGTTCCTCCTACGGGTATTGGTTCTTTCGACCATGTTGGAACTGTGCAACCACAGGAAGGTTGCGCATTTTGAATAATCAACGGTGCCTGGCCAGTGTTTTTAATCTTATAGGTGTATGTTACTTTTTGACCTTCGTTAATAGTGCCGAAATCATGATCAGTTTTTTCAAATACCATCACGGGTAGCGGGCCCTCAGGTTTCTCTTCTGCGGCTGGTGTTGCCGGCGCCACCTGTGTTGGCGTTGCCGCTGCGGTGGAGCCGCCTTTTTCTAATTGTACAAGCCTGCTTTCGAGCTCGGCAATACGTTTTTCAGCTGCACGGTCTTTACAAGCTGTCATGAACAACACGGTTCCGGCGATCGTGATCCAAATAGAAATAGTCCTTTTCATGTGTTGGTGATTTTTAATTTTCTAGCCATCTATTCTAGTATATCGGTTTCAATGTCTGCATCAACGTACAAAATTATCAAGAAATTTGGGATGAAGTCAATTACTTAACAAATCATTAACTTTTCTTGCTACCGCGAATTTGCTCAAGGAGATCAT
>JAYWDR010000121.1:0-2327 GCA_043779735.1 Cyclobacteriaceae bacterium
GTCAAAATGTTCCTTCAATTCTTTCTTAAAGTCCCTCTCCAATTGCTTCTGATCGCCGGGCAAAAATGCACCCGTAGGATTGTACACCAAATCTAATACTAGTCCCGAGCCTTCAGTGCCGTACCCGACCGCATTCAACATTTGTAATGCTTCAATGGAATCTTTGAACACGCCTTCTCCTCGTTGGCGGTCAGTTTTGCCGGCATTGTAATAAGGAAGCGATGAAAAGACGTGCACAGCATTTTTTTTAAAAAATCCTGGCATGTCGTAGTACTTCGGATTCGAGCGGATGATTGTCAAATTCGACCGTACAATAATTTCTTTCGCTCTCATGCTGTGCGCTTCCGCCACAAACCACCGAAAATCCGGATTCATTTCTGGCGCGCCCCCCGTGATGTCGAGGGTATGGATACTTGTACGTTGGAGAACATCCAGGCATTGCCGCATCGTGTTTCGCGTCATTATTTCTTGCCGATCAGGGCCCGCATCCACGTGACAATGTTTGCAGACCTGGTTGCACATGTATCCAATATTTACCTGGAAAATCTCAATGGTAGATGGCTTTAGTGGAAAGTGCCCTAGCGGCTCAATCTTTTGCTGGAAAGTTGGCAACTTACCAGACTTAAAAACCCCATTCTCCAAAAACGCTACCTGGCGTTCCTGAATGGCAAGCTGATGATGGCGCGCGTGGAGGGTCTTTATCATCGTTGTTCGCTAGTTGTCTGTCGCTGGTCTAATGGCTTTAACGAATAAACAACAACGAACTTACATAGAAAGTTTTTTTGCTTTATTCATCATCATCACGCCATGTACCAATGATGCTCCGCTGCGAATAGCAGCCGCAACGTGTATCGCCTCCATCATTCCCTTTTCAGTTGCGCCCTTCTGAAGTGAGTCCTGTGTGTAGGCATCAATACAATAGGGGCACTGAACCGTGTGGGCTACTGCCAAAGCAATGAGCGATTTTTCGCGAGCCGTCAGGTCACCCTCCTTAAAGACATCGCCATACCAGTCAAAAAACTTGCTTGCCAGGTTGCTTTCCCATTCGCTGATGTTTCCAAATTTCTTTAAGTCTTCGGGGTTGTAGTAGGTGTAATCCATTTCGGTAAGTTTAAGAATTTGCAGATGATACGAATCAGAAGTTAGGCGACAACAAATACTTAGCATAAAAGTCATCAATCACTTTTACGGCATCCTCTGGTGTGTCTACCACATTAAATAAATCCAGGTCATCTTCATGTACCATTGCCTCCTGTACCAAAGTCTTTTTAATCCAGTCTATCATGCCGCCCCAGAATTTTTTCCCCACCATGACAATGGGAAAACGACCTATCTTTTTTGTTTGAATCAATGTGAGGGCCTCCGTCAGCTCGTCCATCGTACCAAATCCACCTGGCATAACAATAAACCCCTGTGAATATTTCACGAACATAACCTTACGCACAAAAAAGTAATCAAAGGTGATTAATTTATCCGGGTCGATATAGGGATTTCCCTTTTGCTCATGCGGCAAATAAATATTTAGTCCTACGGACTTACCACCTGCGCGATTGGCTCCCTTATTTCCTGCCTCCATAATGCCAGGACCTCCCCCAGTGACCACGCCATAACCATGATGCACTAATTGAAAGGCAATCTCCTCGGCCATCTTATAATAAGGGTGTCCTGCTTTCACGCGGGCCGAACCGAAAATAGTAACACATGGACCGATTTTGGCGAGCTTCTCAAATCCTTCTACAAACTCACTCATCACTTTGAAGATCACCCACGAATCGGAGCTCTTTATCTCCGCCCAATCTTTGTCTTTGAATGCTTTGCGAATGCGATGTTCTTCTTCCAGTGCCTGCTTGAGCAGGTCCTCCCCTTTCTTCTTTTTCTTCGTAGCCATAGTTTTTATTTATCCAATTAAAGTCGAAGATAGAAAAATGAATGAAACTATGCGGTGACCCGTCGATTCTAAGACTATTTTTTGCTTCTGGCGGCTTTGGGTATTAGTAAGTCTTTCAGAGCTTCTTCCAATTCCGGAAACTGAAAAACAAAACCAGCATCCATAATTTTTTTGGATGAAACCTTACTCCCATTCACCACTATATCGGCCATTTCGCCAAGCACCGTATGAAGAACAAACGCAGGAACTAGAGGTAGCCACAACGGTCGTTTCAAGGTTCGCGCGATCGCCTTGGTCATTTCGTGGTTAGTTGCCGGATGAGGGGCCACCGCGTTATAAGCACCATTCAACAGATCTTCCTCAATGGCCTTAACAAAAATTGCACCTAGGTCGTCCAGGTGGATCCAACTCACCATTTGCCGTCCTGTGCCTAACGGTG
>JAYWDR010000122.1:0-17719 GCA_043779735.1 Cyclobacteriaceae bacterium
TTGTAAACAATGGTGGGCGATTCAATTTTGGTCCCGGCAGGAAGATTAACAATGTGAAAGTCCGCTGCCCTGATTTTTCCGGTTATTCTGAATACAAAGGGACTGGGTTGGTTCCTGGATAAGTGCCTCAGAAATGAGTCAATGTCAGAAATTGTTTGGACACTATCTGGCAATACGTATTCCGCCCAAGACTTTACGTTACTGTAGACAAAGAAAGGAGCTTTAAGATGGAATGTCTTTTCCATTTGAAGAGATGAATCAACACCAACAAACGACCGATAAGCAATTCCATCTTCGATAAGAATTTCTCCCCGTAGTTAGTCTGCAGGGCCAATTCCATACAGATGTTTTTTGTTATTAATGGTATCCAGATTTAGAACCGGGGTTATGTCTCCTTTGATCATGACATTTCTCATAGCCCCGGCGACATAAACTTCGGGCGAGTCAGTCCTGCTGGCACAACCAGATATGACGAAAACGATAAGGACAAAGAGTCCTGTCTTTATTGTTGACATGCGCTGGGTAGTTCATAGACTTGAGTGCTTTTTTTCAACTCGATCACTATTACAAAACGAAAACAGGTAACGAAACTTCAATCTTTTCCCAATAAAGCACAATCTCTCCCTGTTTGTCACTTTCAGTTTCGATCACGTAGCGGAGCCTTTCCTGATTAAGCGCTTCCGTTTCCGGCTTGACCTTGACCCGGACTACATCTTCCTTTTGATCGTAGCTATCGGCCATGTGCTGGTCCCAATTTTTGTTAATAATGATAATCCATTCCCCCTTACCAGGGATAGTGAACAAAGCATATTTTCCAGGTGCGATGGTTGCTCCCCCAATCATAACCTCGTGATTGAATTCAACACTAGTCGCACGATGAGCCCCAGACACCCAGACGTTATCAAACGGAACGAGGCCACCCCAAATCACCCTCCCCCGAACGGCTGGTGAATAGTAATTGACGGTGATACCGACGTTACCTATGGAGCCCATTGCCTTTGCTTTCAGACTGCCCTTTAAGGTATCGGCAGCAGTCTGTTCTACAATGATGCGAATTTCATCATCTTTTGGGGGTATAACTTGAGAGGCTGATTCTTTCGCATCCGCATTCTCTTTTGTCTTTGAGCAACTTGACAGAAGCACAAAGCATATAATACAAGCGATAGATGTTCTCATGGTATTGAATTTTAGGTTATTAGAGTGAAATGCTTGCGACCTTAATATTTTTTTCTTTATCGTCCGTCCAGGCAAAGATTAACTGATTCCCAGATTTGGTCATTTGCGGAAATCCTCTTGACCGTGATTCAGAAGTAGATGCAATAATCATGGAGGCTTCTTTTCTGCCATCCGAATAGACTTTTGCAGCCTTGATCTCTGTCCCTTCCATCCAACTCACGACAACGCTCCGATCATCTAACATGACAATGTCAACGCGTCCAATAGCATTCCCTTCATCAACACGGATTGATTTACCAAATGTGGTACCACCATCGGTTGAGAAAATCACATTTACTTTGGCAGTGTCTGATGCTATCGAAAACCAGGCCGTCGCTAGACTATTCCCTTCGGCAGCAACACGAGGACCATTAACAGGACATCCGGCAATTTTCCAATTGTCATCGTGAATGGATTTAGGTTCAGTCCATTGACCGTCAATTAATCTCACGATGGACATATCCCTGATTTCTTCATCAGATCGGTCCCGGTAAACAACTATGGGCCCGTTGGCAGTAATTGCCGCACTGGTCTGGCAGCAATCACAGGTCTTATTATCAAGTTCCCATTCACTAATCTTACTTCCCTTGTTATCGACAATCGCAGCCCTCAGACTCATGTTGCCCTGATGACCTTCGTGGCCTTTCATCCCTTCCATCGCCGTATTCCTTCCATCCAGCCAGGTCACAAAAAAATTGTCTCCATAGGGCAGAAGTGTAACAAAGCCATGCTCGGCCTGCTTCTTGTCATCATTTAATACGAACGGATCAACCCAGCTCTTTCCATTATCACTTGAGGTAGTCAGCTTCACATCATAGGCATAAGTACTTTCTCCGCTCTTATCAAGAAAATGCGCTATGAACTGCTTTCCGTTGTTTGCGATCATCGGGTAGTCAGCCCAATTGACAAACCATGTATTACCAGAGGCAATGATATTCGGCTCAGACCATTGGCCGTTCTGAAGGTTTGAGAATTTGAACGTGGCCTTGTCGTCACTTTTCTCGACCCAGGATAGATACACAATATTGTCTTTACCTGTGAACAAGGATGGCTCAGCGCTATTTGCCCTGGAGGGAGCAGTCATCGAATTAATCGGTTGTGTCTGCACATCGGAACCTTTCTTTGCTGAACAAGCTGCGCCCATAACGCACAGAACAAGGAGGTAGAGTCTATTTTTCATGGTCATTCATTATTTTAGTGATCAATTCAATGTTTGCGGGTTCATCCCAGGTTCGAAAGCCGTTCTCCGAAAATTTTAGTTTTCCCTCCGGATTGAAAATAAATGTAGTCGGCAATGCCTGAATTTTAAGCGCTTCCAGGTTCTCAAGGTGCACATAGTGAAAATCATAGGAATGCCTTTTCATAAAGCCTTCAATCTGATCAGGCGCTTCGTTGGAGGCAAATAGAAAAATTATGTTTCCATTCTTAAAATGCTCTTGTGCGCTGGCGATGGTTGGCATTTCCTGAATACAGGGCTTGCACCAGGTTGCCCAGAAATTGATGAAAACTGCTTTTCCTTCATATTGGGTAAGGTCGATTGGCTGAGCAGTCAGTTCCTTCAGTTTGACTTTGGCAATATCTTTTAGCTTGTCCCCTGAACAAGAAAAGATTCCAAGGAGTAGTAGACACAGCAGGCTATGTTTATTCATATCGATTATAGGGTTTTTGTTCGTAATCTGAGACTGTTTACAATGACTGAAACCGAACTTAGGCTCATGGCCAGCGCTGCCAGCATCGGACTAAGCAGTATTCCAAAGAAAGGATATAAGACACCCGCTGCAATGGGTATTCCCACGACGTTATAAACAAAAGCAAAGAATAAATTCTGTTTGATGTTGCTCATCACTTCGGAACTTAGCTTTCTTGCCCTGATAATTCCCAAAAGATCTCCTTTTACCAGTGTGATGCCTGCGCTTTGAATGGCTGCGTCTGTACCGGTCCCCATCGCTATACCCACATTTGCCTGCGTTAGTGCGGGTGCATCATTTATACCGTCGCCAGCCATAGCCACGATCTTACCACTTTGTTGGAGTTCTTTTACTTTGTTCAATTTATCAGCCGGGAGGTAGTCCGCTTCATAACCATCCAGGCCGAGTTCTTCAGCGACTCCTTTGGCGGTGTTTTTATTGTCACCCGTCAGCATAATGACGCTCAGTCCCTCATTCTGCAACTGAAGGATCGCAGCTTTAGAGTTTAACTTAATGGGATCGACAGCGCTTATGAAGCCAGCCAATTCGTTACCAATTGATACAAACATTACCGTTTCTCCCATAAATTGTCTCTGTTCAATATCCTTTCGTATTGTTTCATCAATAACCAAATTTTGGGATTTGATCAATTTTGCGTTTCCAACAGAAACGGATTTACCATTGATTGTACCCGTGATTCCATGACCTGTAATGGATTCGAAGTCTTCAACCTTGCTAAGAGATAGGTTTTTATCTTTTGCAGCTCTCAGAATGGCCTCCGCCAAAGGGTGTTCACTGTTTGCTTCCAGAGATGCTGCAATCAGCAATATTCCATCTTCGTTTACTGAATTTCTAAAGGCTTTTACAGATTTAAGGGAGGGCTTTCCTTCTGTTAAAGTTCCTGTCTTATCGATTACCAGCACATTTACTCTCTTCATTTCTTCAATCACCTTTGCTTCTTTGATGAGTACTCCCGCCGACGCCCCCCTGCCTGTACCCACCATAATAGACATGGGTGTAGCCAGCCCCAATGCACAGGGGCAGGCAATGATGAGGACGGTTACCGCATTGGCGAAAGCAAATACCAATGCAGGGTCAGGGCCCCATACAGCCCAGGCGATGAATGCTAATACTGAAATTGCTACCACTACGGGTACAAAATATCTGGAAATCTTATCCGCCAGATTCTGAATGGGTGCTTTTGAGCGGCTTGCCTTATTCACCATATCGATAATCTGGGCCAGCAGTGTATCAGCTCCTATCTTTAATGCCTTCATTTCAAAACTACCGGTTGCGTTTACCGTACCCCCGGTAACCGGATCGCCTTCATTCTTTTCTACCGGCATTGGCTCACCGGTAATCATAGATTCATCCACCGCGCTATGGCCTTTGGTTACTTCACCGTCCACTGGAATTTTTTCTCCAGGTTTAATTTTCAAAACATCATTTAGAACAACATGTTCCAACGGAATATTTTGCTCCTGGCCGTTCCTAATCACGGTAGCTTCCGGTGGAACTAAATTCAATAGAGCCCGAATGGCGCTATTGGTTTGACCGCGCGCCTTTAGTTCAAGAACCTGGCCTAATAGTATGAGTGTTAGGATTACCGTGGCTGCTTCAAAGTACAGGTGAACAGCCCCATCCATCTTAAATTGATCCGGAAACAACCCTGGAAACACCAGGGCGACAATGCTAAACAGGTAGGCTGCACCTGCTCCCAGGGAAATCAGTGTCCACATATTCGGAGACCGACGTATCACAGAGAGATACCCGCGCTTGAAAAAGTCCGCGCTGCAATAAAAAAGCACGGGTGTTGACAGAATAAATTGAATCCATCCCCAGGTTGTTTTCGAGGCCACTTCCGAAAAGTGAAATCCTGCCATTTCACCCATTGCGATAATGAATACCGGAATTGTAAATGCGGTAGCTATCCAAAATCTTTTCAGCATTGCCTTATAGGCGGCCTCTTCTTCCTGGTTGTCTTTCTGAACAATCTTTGGGACCAATTCCATTCCACAGATCGGGCAGCTACCGGGCTCATTTCGAACGATCTCAGGATGCATGGGGCAAGTGTATTCCCTGGAGCTTGTTTTTAGTTTCTGCTCCTTTACCAAGTGCATTCCGCAGACTGGGCAATCTCCCGGCTTTGCATATTTCTTGTCTCCTTCGCAAAGCATGGGACAATAGTATTCACCTTCATTGCTTTGAGCCAGAGGCAAGGCTTCTTGCCCAGCTTTGCCTTTTTTGACCATTGGCATCGGTGAAAGTGCATGCTTATCGGTCTCCATTTTTTCGGCGATCTTTCCGGCAGATACTTTCACGAGGTGCATACCACATACCGGACAATTTCCTGGTTCTGAATATTTTTTATTCCCTTCACATAGCATTGGGCAATAGTACTGATCCCCTTCACTACTCTCCCTAGGAGCCGTAATCATACTATGTTCATGTGAATGTGGTTCCTCCTTCTCTCCGCCTGATTTATTGAGGGGCACCAGGTTCATTCCGCAAATCGGACATTTACCGGGCCCGTCTTGTATAACTTCCGGGTGCATAGGACATGTGTACAATAATTGCTGAGTGTGCTCCATAATTTTTTTTCACTTATTTTTCCTTGTAATTGAAAAACCTACTGATTGTCCAATAACCGGCAGAACCATAATTGTCGAAAACAGCACAACGATAACCGGTATACGTTTTTCGATGATCTGATACATGACGGCATGGGCCAGTACCAATGCAAATAAAATGTAATTCCACCGCTGAATGCTTTTCCAGCGCTTGGGCCTTAGCCATTGAAGCGAGACGTCATTTGACAAGAGTAACAGTATAACAACTATCAGGCCCGCTATCAGGCCTGCGTAATTCGAAAAACCAAACAGATCACCACGGAATTTGTATCCGTCATCGCCTTGAATCTCTTTGAAAAAATAAAGCCAAATGTTTCCCATGTGTACTTGAATGCCGATTACTACATGTGCCAAGCCTGTGAGGCCGCACCAGATTCCTACATCCCGTCTGAGATCTGAAGACATCGGATTAGGTCTTTTGGTGTAGATATTTATTGGCCCGATGAGCAAAGTAATTCCCAATAGAATGATACTAACATAGCCTGTACTCATGCTCCACAAATATTTAAGATCATCACCAGGAATTGATTTCACAATGACAAACAATAAGACACCTATGATCATAAGAATAATACTATGATGTTTTATTCTTGCTCTAAATCTGGCCGAAAATTTCATAGGTCAAAACTCAAGCTATTCCCCCGTGACTGCCAACATTTTTGTAACATTTTGTAGATATTCATTTTAAATAAACTCACCAAAGTATTGTCAACCCAGTCCCGTACTTATAATCTGAGTCATAGGAAGCATGGACATAAAAGCGCTTCCCAATATTATGATCAAAGTCAATATTAAATTCTTTATCTGTGTTTGCCGACAAGCTCAATCGCAATCTCCTGGTAATCGGGATGTCACTGCGTGTTAACTGAAAGCGCACCTCACCTTTGTGATCCAAGCGCAGTTCAGACAGCAAAAACATCGGCAACAAATACCGGATTCCAACTACGCCTACTTTTCGATCTACCAACATTCCATTTTCCGCTACCTGGAAGGTATTCCTAATATCCGCACCAATAAAAGCCGAAAGGAACTGCCGTTTGTCGAGAAACCGCTGGTAGTCGGGTTGAAATTCATATTGGTTTTTATAACTAACTCTGTAAGTGGAACTGAGCACTCCTTTATTACCTGAAAGATTTACATTCCCAAACACAGCATCGGTAGCGATCTTGGTGACGCCCCACAAGTAATTCTTTCTATCTTCTTTAAACACCATTTTTTGCTGCATGGGCATGAGTTGCGTGTTGGGGGGTGAATTTTCATAGCTCACCACCCGGGCCATACCCGCCATCATGTGGTACAAGATATGGCAATGAAAGAACCAATCCTTTTCTTCGTTGGCATAGAATTCAATGGTAACGGTTTGCATGGGCGCGATATCAAAGGTGTGCTTCATTGGTGAATATTTGCCCTGCGCATTCACAAACCGGAAGAAATGTCCATGCAGATGCAGCGGGTGTCGCATCATGGTATTATTCACAAGAGTCATTCGCACATTCTCGCCTTTGCGGATCAATATCTTGTCTGATTGTGAGAGTGTTTTATTATCGAAAGACCACACATAACGGATCATGTTGCCAGAGAGGGTAAGCTTAATTTCCCGCTTAGGCCTGCTTTCGTCTAATGTAGTCGGTTGAGGTGCTCGCAACATATCATAGTTCAGGGTGATTTCATCGGAACCCATCTGCATATTGTTCATGTTCATGCCTGGCATATTCATCATAGAAGTATCAGTCATAGCCATTTGCACCGAATCCAATTTCTTTCCTTTTACGTCCATGTCCTTTATGCTCACACTATCCATATTCATACTATTGTCCATGCCTTTCATGTTATCCATTTTCATTCCGTTCATATTGTCCATCTTCATGCCACTCATGTCCATGCCCTTCATGTTGCACATGTCGTTCATTTCGCGCATCATACCGAAGTAATCAAACTTGGGAAGATCGGCTGCATTCATCTTCATACCTTCACCAAGAAAAAGTGAGGCATGCCCGGAAATATCCTGAGCGGTAGCGCGAAACTCATACGCCATACCATCCTCAGGGATTTTCACTTCCACATCGTAGGTCTCGGCGATGGCGATCAAAATCTTGTCAACTTCTACCGACTGCACCGGCTGGCCATCGGCTTCCACAATTTTCATTTTGCCTCCGGCATAGTTCAGCCAAAAGTAAGTTGAAGCCGACCCATTGATAATGCGTAGTCTCACCGTCTCGCCTGGTCCAGCACCTGTCCAGACATCCTGTGATTTGCCACTGATGAAAAACCTGTTGTAGTAAACATCTGAAATGTCCATGGCGGGCATTCTGTTCCACTCTGTTTTTAGTCTGTCTTTGAAATACCCTTTGCCAATCGCTTCCTCATAGCTTTGCACAGAATTCTTTTTGATTGCATACCAATCCAGACCACGTTTTAAGTTTCGAAGTACCTCATGTGGATTTTCATCGGTCCAATCGCTCAGCATTACCACATGCTCTTTTCGTCCGTCCCAATTTTTCGGATGGATGACAATGGAGCCGTATATGCCTGATTGTTCCTGAAGCATTGTATGCGAGTGGTACCAATACGTCCCTGATTGAATCAGAGGGAAGGTAAATGTATGAGTGGTTTTTCCCTTGATGGGCGCAGTGGTTAAATAGGGTACCCCATCTTGCTCGTTGGGCAGAAGCAGGCCGTGCCAGTGAATAGAAGTTTCTACATTAAGTTTGTTGTGCACGCGGATGATGGCAGTATCGCCTTCGGTAAACTGCAAAACAGGCCCGGGTATTCCTCCATTAATAGCAAGGCCTTTTCTTTGCTTGCCTGTATAATCCACCAATAAACGGTCAATGTATAAATCGTATTCTACTCTCTTGCCTTTTTCTTCTTTATGTACAACGTCATGCTGGGCAAAAGAAGGCGTGAATGCTGCCAAGATTGGCAACATCCACGTCATACAAAATATTATAGGTCTAAGGATACTACTAATGTTCATGCACTTTTGTGCTGTCAGTGCTCTTTACAAGTTCCAATTTCATGCTGCACTTGGAGCACTTGTCGCCTTCCTTCCCAGTGACTTCAGGATGCATGGGGCAGGCGTATACCATCTCTTTATCATGCTCTTCGCCCTCCGCATGTTTATGATCTTCACCTTCCTTTTGGTCTTGTCCGGCTTTTTTGCTGGTGCAGCTTGTGGTTATAACAGTGCCCGCCAAAAGACCTGCAAGCAGGACAGTAATAATTACAATTGATTTTTTCATAGTTTTTGTGCTAAGGTTAATATTATTAATTAAGTGAAACAATTAATGATTGTGTTCCATTTCAAGGTATTTGCCTTGCGGGCCAATGCCCTCAATGTGTACTAACTGTGAACCGTAATGTCCTGCTCGCGACACGCAATAAGCAGAAAATAGCAACACTATGGCCACTGCTGCTCCGGCAAGGCGTTTGCCTTTAAAAAAAAACAGATTGGCGATTTGAAGTAACAAAGCAATAAAGGCTGATTGATCCGTCCAATGCGCCCACGTTTCATGTTGCTCCAGGACAAGTTTGGCGTGCTCACTAATTCCGTGTGTGTGTGGATGAAAGTTTCTTCCGGCAATCCAGGCGGCCAGAAAGCCTGTCAAAAGAATAACTGCTATAATCCAGCTGATCTCCTTCTTCATCAAGAAAAGGTTTAGCAATTGCAAACCAGCCGCTACAATAATTAGTACGATAGCAAAGTGAACAATCATAGGATGGAGTGTGGGAAAATCTTTCAGATCGGCTGTCACCTTCGATTGATCAACTTCCATTCCCTCATCGTGGTGTTGAATGGTATCACCTGCTAGCTTCTGTTCACCCATGCTCATGGTTGAATCCATGGGAGCTTTCGTACTGTCCTTTTTATGCTTCTTCCCACCGTGGGCTATCGCTCCAGTGAAAATGAAGAGAAAGATAATCATGAGAAATATGTATTTCATAGTTTTAAAATGTTAAAGAAAGTTCTCCCAAATTTTGTGACTCAAACAAACTCGCGAAGTACCGCGCTATATTTATGTTCAATCCTATTAATTAGTCTACATTCCTTGTAAAAGAGATTTAGCATTTGTGACATTTAATAACCAAAAACGAGTCCTTTTAATTGCTCGGTACCTTTCAGCACCACCATCTCATTTTCCTTTAATCCGTTAAATACAACCATGCGATTGTTGGCCTGCTGGCCAAGCGAGACGGCTCTGCATTCAAAAATGAGATCTGATTTTTTTACGAACACGTAGGGTTTCCCTTGAATGGTTATAAGTGCCTCCAGTGGCACGCTGAGAAATCTTCCTGCTCCCAGGCTAAATCTTGTACTTCCGAACATACCGGCCTTCAACCTTCGGTCAGGATTTACAATCTCTATTCTAAGTTTTATTAATCGTGTCACATTATCCAACACACTGCCAATATCTTCGATTTTACCTTTGAAGGTTTCATTTGAAAAAGAGGAAAACGTTATTTGGCATTGTTCACCTGGCTTTACATTACTGATCTGATTGTCGGGGATTTCAGAAATGACCCATACCCTACCGGCTCGTGCGTTCCGAAGTGTCCGGGTGCTGAAACCGCTTAAACGCAACATGGTCTCGTGTTTAAGCAAGCCGACTTTTTCGTTGGCCAGCTTTACATGCTCCTGTGCAAGCGCCGTTTGTGCGCTGAGTACATCCTTCCCCGTCGCGGATCCATGCGCTTGCATCTCAAGCAGACGGTCCAATTCGATAGCTCGTTGTTTGATAACAACGTTTTCTATTTGCTTGATATTTGCAATGTATTGCAATAGCAAAGTATAGTTAGATGTCAGAACCGGATTGTCAAATAGAATAAGATTTTGGCCTGGGGTCTCGGTGGAAGCTATTACAGTGGCCACTATGCGGGCTGGTGCTGAGAAATCTGCGAGCAGGTCACCACTTTCTATCGACTGTGAAGTAAACTTTGAGGCGGTCGAGTCATCTTGAAAGATGATAAGGTTACCCGAGACTTTTGGTTTCTTAAACTTCAGGTGGGCCACCTGATCATTATCCTTTTTACAAGAGAGTAAAATGATCATCAATGAATATAGTGTGACTATTTTTCGCATTGTTAAGGAATTAACTAAAACATATACCAGGTCTACAATCGGTTTTCCAAATGGATGCTGCGTGAAATTGCCGTTAACTTTTTCTTTTCCTTTGGCATGCACGGGCCCCATTCAAGTACTCTGATTTTTTCTCTCTCACGGGAAGGGGCTCAAGCAATGCTTACACGGAAATCCGATAGAATTACTTGGAGAGCTCATATCCAAAATTAAATAAAGTAGAGAGGCCCTGCCGGATAATGCAGGTGAGTAAAGGACTTAGATCAAGTCCTGATCAGACAATTGGAGGTGCCCGCAAAGAGCGGGAAGAAAGTATTGGGCAATCAATCCGAAGCGGTGAATCCGGGATCGGAAATAATGACTCGGCAACGTATTTGTAGGATATTAGAACATTGTTAGCCAGAAAACCAGGCAGTTGAATCGCTACTTTAGATTTTTGCTCGAAAGAGAATTTGCTTAACGAAAAATCAACATTGGAGGCATGCGTGAGAAAGAATAAGTTAACCGGCAACTCCTGGCTTGCATGGCCATTTTCATGGTTTTCTTCGCTGCCATGCTGATGAGCTTCCTCCTGATGCGGCTCGTTAACTGCCTGCCGATACTCCTTGATTGAGGAGAAGTGATGATGTGGCAGTATACTATGTGCAAGATTGATCGAATACGCGACCAGGATTAAAACACATATAGTCCACCTGATTTTCATGGAATGCAAGTTAACGAATTTTTAATGTAATAGGATTACATATTTGTTAAAATCATTTATAAAATTCCAAAGCATTTAAATCCGGCGGGGCTGATATGGTAAAAATAATGTTCCATGCCAGTTTTGATTCTTAGATGGTAGTCATTGTGGCATCAGAAACTTGAATTCCAATAGTAAACGGTTCTCTATTTTCTTCCTAGGCTGTTTTGGCAATCTTCTCCAATATTTTGTGACTCTCTCCAAACTTGCAAAGGGCATCACAATGTTCGCGAAGGTCTGAAAATAAAATGTACTTTATCTTCACGTTACTGTTTCTGATGGAGGGCCTGCTAAGTTGAAGTATTACATCCCTTTCACGATTGTTGGGGATGATTATGAAGAGGGAAGTATTATGATCGACAAATGAAAAAGCAAGATCGCTCAGTCGCAGTATCCCCGAGTAGATGGAGGTGCTTTTTTCCACCTCAAAAGCACACACTGCTTTGTTGCTGTCTTTCTCAAACCATATTATATCAATGAGTTGTATGGTGTTCAGTGTTTCTTTATCAGCAGATAGTTTAGGAAATTGATTGAGGCTTATAAATGAGAAATTTACTTCTCCATAGCATTTGCCCCGGTCATTGCTGGCGGCTATTGGATCATACCCCAGGGCCTTTCCGACCTTTAGCAAATGATATTGCATTTCGGTATGAAGGTCTTCTTCACGTTTCTCATCCAAAACTCCTTTATGACGTTTATCATATTGCTTCAGAAGCTTTGCTTTATCTTCCTCGCTAATCATCTGTCCCTCAATGATGATGTTTTTTGAACCGATTTCGAACAGTAAACCAGCAATGGCCCCCAGGTCGTTGGATAATTTATTTTTGTTTTCTTCGTTCGTCTTCAGAATGATTTCCCGTATTTTCAGATATTCGGTCCAGCTTCCAAGCTTCTTATTATCGTGAAAGAGGTAGTTAAATCCATTGACAATGGCAGTATTGAAGGGCGGTATAATCGTTGGATGCAGAAAATACAAGATGCTGGCCACGGCTGGTCCCAGGCCCTTGATCTTCAATTCGTCAAGTTTAATGATCTCCCGGATGATCTGATCTTCTTTAGTGGCATAAAAGCAATTCTCCAGAAATTGACCAAAGGCTCTTTTATTGATCTGATTTTCATAAATGTCGGGAATGCGCATTTTAGGTTTCCAGTAGAATGGATGGGCAGCGCCTTCAAAAACCTGCTTTTGTTCCGTGATGGCCGTAAGTACAAACTCAAGGGATGAACCTTTAAAGTCGTTTCCAAACTTTTCATTCTTTATGTCATCTATTACCTGCAGCACTCCTCGCTTGATAGCCCGAAAAGCTTTCAGCCGCTCCTCACTTCCAATGAACCAGGTATTATAAACTGATGTAGGATCACCTTTGTATTTGTCAATGATCTGTGGCAGGGTTGATGGTTGCTCCATTGATAAGTCCTTGATTAATCTAAATTTAAACCGAATTTGCTTTACCTATATGGTTTGCGCGCATTTAATGTCATATTTTAAGCCAGGGAAAAGGTGAATCCCCGCGGACAAGTCATTTGAAATGTTACTTGCGCGATGAACTATGGGTTTGCACAATTCTCCAAATTCCATTTTCTTTCTTTAATATCGAAGTTGCGACTCCTTTCCGTTCGGCAACTGAATTGTCCTTCTTCATAACAATCGTGTACTTGTAGGATTCAGTAACAAATGCATAGGGAAGATCAACGGTCACATCAGCTTTATAGTCACTGAATTTAAATGACTTAAACTCATCCAGTTCAGGCCCGAGGTGATGGGTCAGGTAATTCCTGAACGAACCTTCTATTTTCCAGATTCAATCACTACTGACTTCGACACGAACAGTTTGCCAGTGCCTGTCGTATCAAGACTCTCTATGCCTCTTTTATAAGATTCAAGGGTGTTGATTACCATGGCCACATCATCCGTATTGGGCTTTTGGGCATGGCTGCAGGCAAAGGTTATCAACAATAGAATTGTGAACAATATTTTCATGGCTTATAAAGGTTAGATTTTAATCAATAGATCAATTTTATTGAATGGTCTCTTTCACTTTTCCACAGGTAAGCATATCGTTACCAAAATATGGGTTGCGTATTTCTTTGGAGTCGCTAAGCCAATAAGCTCCAGTTTTGTTTTTAGCCATAGGACAATAGTCATAGTAGACTACCATGCCGCCAGAACCAAAAGTCTTGAGATTCTTATATAATGCATCGCTAAATGACGCAAAGGCATTTCGTTGTACAACCAAGTCAGTTGAACTATTGATCAGGTCAAGATTTTCATTGATAATCTTGAGATATCCCATCCAGTCCATCAAGGCTTCATCTTTTAATAGGCTCATATCTACTTTGGATATTGAGTTATTTATTCCTATGATCGAGGCAGAAGCCTTCGAGGCATCTGAAGATATGAGCGCTTCTTTTAGTTGGAGACTAGCCATAAGCACTTCTTGCAGTTGTATTTGAAATGCCGGTGCGGCACCATACGCATGGGGCATGTCTTTCATTTTATTGCGCCCAGGCATGCTGCTTTGTCCTGAACCGTGGTCATGTTGTGCGAAAGAACTCCAACTCACCAGGGTCAGAAAATACATTATCATTTTTGTTTTCATAGTAGTAAGATTTAAGTCCATTATATAATTTCAAAGTTTAGCATCATACCATCGTCTTCATGCTCAAGGTTATGACAATGGAAGACAAACACGCCTTTCTCCTGGGGAAAAGTCATAATCACTTTTACTTTTTCATAGGGCATTACCAGCACCGTATCTTTCCATCCTTTCTCGGTGGCGATAAGTGAGCCTCTACCTCCGCTTCGTTCGATCACTTGAAACTGAACACCATGAATATGCATAGGGTGAATTTCCCCGCCTGTTGAGTTATCAAATTCCCAAATCTCAGTGGCCCCTGCTTGCACGGACTCATCAATGCGGTTGAGATCGTACACCTTGTCATTGATGGTATGCATTCCGCTGCCCATATTACCCCCCGTGTTTCCTCCCATATTTCCACTCATGCCCTCCATCATGCCTTTAATTCTCATGATGCGGGTTTTGGAAGCAGAGGCTGCAGACAGCGGTTGAATAGCTGAAAGCTGAGATGGAACTGTGAAGGCCTCAGTTACCTGCTGACTGACAACAAACTTCATGATTTTGAATTCCTGTTGCCCTTGCGCGCCACCGTTAAAGGTTCTGTTGGTCAGATAAAACTCTTTCCCTGCAGGGTAGTCTTTAAAATTCATTATGATATCCGCCCGTTCTCCAGGACCGAGTAGTAAGGAGGTCACCGCGGCAGGTTGTGCCAGTAGCCCTCCGTCAGCACCAATTATTTGAAAAGATTGATTATCACTTAAAGCAAGATTGTAGACCCTGGCAGTAGAACCATTTAAGATGCGAAGCCGGTAATAACGTGTAGCTACATTCTGAAATGGAGCATAAATTCCATTGACAAGAACATATTCTCCTGTATAGCCCGTCATGATCTCATTCATGGTAGGCGAATAGTCCAACTGTCCGCCCATAAACCGTTTGTCCTGGATTACCAGCAGGAGTTCCTGATCACCTGAAGGAAGGTTAAGTGCCTTTTCTTCATCATCATTTACGATGAAAAGTCCGGCAAGGCCCATAAATACCTGCCTTGCAGTTTTACCGTGAGGATGGGGATGATACCAGTAAGTACCAGCGCGTTGATTAAGAACAAAGTTAAAATTGAATGGGGCTCCACCGGATGAAATGACATTCTTCGGGTGTCCATCCATGTTGGAGGGCACCACCAGACCATGCCAGTGAACATTTGTTTCCTCTGATAAATTATTCTGGAAGGGAATGGAAATGGGTGACCCTTTGTCGGCTTTAAAAGTGGGGCCTAAAATGCCTCCTGAATAGCCTAACACAGAAGTCGTTTGGTTATTCACCAGGGTAGCTGTATTTGCTTTTGCGTTCAGGGATAAATTGGAAGTCATCACACTGGGAAAAGAAAGGGGTGAAGAAAATGCCCCTTCTTTAACTCCCACAACATTGGCACCCATGTTCATACCCGAACTCATATTATCCATACAGCCTTGCAAGACCGGGGGTATCACAAAGGCTGAAGCAGCGGCTGCTCCTGATAGTTTTACAAAATCTCTCCTTTTCATTTGTTCAGATATTTTTTTGCGTTTTGTTCAGATTCGAAATAAAGAATTGTACCCGGTTTTCCCGGCCTCATGGTTATGAATGCAATTGCTTTGTCCACCATTACTTTGCTGTAAGGGTCTACCGCAAACCGAACTTTTTCATCTGTTTGGATATCCCGAACACATTTATCACAACAGCCGTAATAGGTTTTGTTTTGCACCATAACCTGAATTTGATTTTCACCCATATAGGTATTGTTTACCATACAAACCAATTTGTGGTCTATTGGAACTCCTGGTGAAGGCAGTGAAGCCTCATATCGTTGCTGCATTTCATATTCATGTTTCTCCAGCAGATAGGTACGCAATACCAGCCACACAAGAAACCCTCCAAGTAATACAATGGCAAATGCAGTAATAGACACATCGTACCACCTTATTCCTTTTTTTCTGCTTTTGCCGGGGGGAGTAATGATCTGTTTCTTTTTCATACTCTCTAAAGAAAAATACAATACTGTTTTCTACATTCTAAATGAAAAGAGCAGGAGACTCTTCCTATTCCTGTCTCCTGTTCCTTTCGTCATTCTAGTGAATCATTTCTTTCACACTACCGCACTTTAGCATCTTGTCACCGTAATAGGGATTTTTGATTTCCTTTTCATTGGATAGCCAGGAGGCCTTAGCCATGGGACAATATTCCAGGTAGATCATGCCCATCGAAAGTTTTCCGTCTTTTACCAGCATGGCCATCATGTCACTGACACCTGAGAATGCCTTTCGTTGAGCTTCAAGACTGGCGGCGGAGGCTACTTTAGCAGCTTCATCGGCTACCATTTTACCATTGTCGACACCTTCCAGCGATTTTTGTAAATCGCCTGCCGCTTTCTTTGCCTCTGATTGATTGGATGCCACCAGTGCATCTTTCAGATGAATGTAATGTTCATAAGCCGCACCCAATTTGGCATCCTTGAACATGGCCGTACTCTGGTCCATTTTCTTATCGTGTTGCGCATAGGCTCCCCAGCTACCCAGAACCAGGCAAAGCATAATCATTCTTGTTTTCATAGTTATTTAAAGTTTAAAGTATTTATTTATGTGAATTCATTATTCTAAATTTTTGCTACCCTCCGAACGTTCTCTTTGCAAAATCTTCATCCCTTGTTTTATCCCTTTCATCAATCGCACCGTTCCAAACAGGGTGTTGAAGCTTTCGGTTTCCTGCACCCGGAGAAAATTTGTTTCTTCCATAACCTGAGGCAGTAAATCCTTTACACTATCCTTGGTAGTTTCAAATCCATCCAGGATCTGGACGCCATAGAAGCCCAATCTTTGGATTCCGTTGGCGGGCTTGCCAAAATCCGCTATATGAACTTCCCCCAACGGCTTAAGAATCCGGTAGATTTCTGTAAGGGAAGAATATTTCTGATGGAGTGTGAGATGATGAAACACCAGGCTTGACATTACGCGGTCGAAGGAGCCGTCGGCATAAGGTAGTTTGCGGCCATCGTATTGCTGAACATCCATCGACAAACCCGAGTTTGCCATTTTCTCTTTTGCGATCGTGAGGATTTTTTCATCTATATCCACGCCCAGGAATTCCGCTTGAGGATGCGCCATGGCTGCCATAAGGGAAAGGGTGATCGAACCACAACCAAAATCAAGAACGTAGTATCCCGGTTGGATATTCATCTGATTGATGAGTGCTTTCTTGAACTTTTTTTCCGGCATTGTAAACTGCAGGAAAGGATCATACACTTTTGTAAGCCAGTCGTATTTTAATGCCGGTATGTAATTCCTAGTTTCAGTCATTGGAGTTGAACTATCGCTTATATGTTGAATTATTGATCATATCTGCTGGATTCACGAGTTAACATGCAATTGATTCCAAAGAAGTATTAAGACAATAAGGGAGAGGATAATGTACCACACTCTCTTTAGCCATACTTTCCACAGAGGTGCAGACTTAGGATCTCCAGATTCACAACAAGGTTTTGCCATATCTCGTTACTTAAGAGTTTCTTTTGTTTCCCCACAACGCAGCATTTGCTCCCCGAAATACGGATTACTGATTTGTTCCTCACGGCTAAACCAGTGTGCACCTTTGCTATCAAAAGCCATAGGACAATATTGATAGTATGCATGCAGGCCCTCAATACCAAAGATTTTAATGGAAGTGTAAAGCGCAATTGTCAGTTGAGAAAATGCTGCCCGTTGAAATTCTATGTCCTTTGAGGCCTGAATCAATTTCACAGATGACTCGATGCG
>JAYWDR010000123.1:0-2324 GCA_043779735.1 Cyclobacteriaceae bacterium
GCGGTTGTGATCTCTGGAGACGCTACAAACGCATGCGTATTGGGGTTGCCGTCGTTTCGCTTGGCAAAGTTCCGGTTAAAAGAGGTTATAATCGAGTTATTGCGATTGGGATCATTGGTATGGCGAGACCACTGACCAATGCAAGGGCCACAGGCATTTGCCAGCACAACACCACCCATCTTACCAAAGATATCGAGATAGCCATCCCGGTCGACGGTGTATCGCACTTTCTCAGAGCCAGGAGTGATTGTGAACTCAGCTTTTGCTTTGAGTTTCTTGTCTACTGCTTGTTTTGCTATTGAGGCAGAACGAGAAATGTCTTCGTACGAAGAATTCGTGCAAGAACCGATCAACCCTACTTCTAATTTCTGCGGCCATCCATTCTTGCGCACTTCATCAGCAAACCTGGAAATAGGAATGGCTCTGTCAGGAGTGAAGGGCCCGTTCACATGTGGCTCCAGGGTAGTGAGGTCAATCTCTATCACCTGGTCAAAATATTTCTGAGGGTTCGCATATACTTCAGGGTCGCCGGTGAGATGGTCTCTAATTTTGTCTGCCAGCTTAGCTACTTCCGCCCGGTCTGTGCCGCGCAGGTATTCTGCCATTTTCTCATCATAGCCAAAGGTAGAAGTGGTCGCCCCAATTTCGGCGCCCATGTTGCAGATAGTACCCTTGCCGGTGCATGAAAGAGTTTTTGCACCGGGCCCAAAGTATTCTAAGATGGCGCCTGTACCACCCTTCACGGTAAGAATTCCGGCCACTTTTAGTATTACGTCTTTGGAAGAGGTCCAACCACTAAGCTTGCCGGTAAGGTTTACGCCAATAAGCTTTGGCCACTTCAGTTCCCAAGGCATGCCAGACATTACATCTACGGCATCAGCGCCCCCCACACCAATCGCCACCATGCCCAGGCCACCGGCATTTACCGTGTGTGAATCGGTACCGATCATCATGGCTCCTGGAAACGCATAGTTTTCAAGGACCACCTGGTGGATGATTCCTGCGCCTGGTTTCCAGAAGCCAATCCCATATTTATTTGAAACCGATTCAAGAAAACTGAAGACTTCACCGCTGGCTGTGATTGACTCGGCGAGGTCTTGCTTGGCGCCGTTTTTTGCAAGGATAAGGTGATCGCAATGCACCGTAGAGGGGACCAACACTTTCGGTATTCCTCCTGACATGAACTGCAATAAGGCCATTTGCGCTGTGGCATCCTGCATTGCCACCCGGTCTGGAGAAAAGTCCACATAGGACTTGCCGCGTCCAAAGGCTTCAAAAACCTGGCTTATATGGAGATGTGAATAAAGGATCTTTTCAGAAAGACTGAGGGGCTTGCCGACAGCTTTTCTGGCTTTGGCAATGCGGCCCGGCATCGCTGCGTAAAAGCCCTTGATCATGTTTAAGTCAAATACCATATATATTGTTTTTCAAAGTTGAAGTGCTAAGCTACAACAGGTTTGGCAATCATTCAAAGGTTGAATTTCAATAGGGTCTTTCAAATAGTTTATTTGGACTAAAGTCCCAGGCTATTGAAAAGATGCAAAGGGCTTAAGCCCAACGCTACTTGCTGTTGATGAAATTTAAAAACTCCCTTTTGATCTTGTCCTCTTTGAATCTTCCGGAAAAATAGGCGGTGCCTGTCTTGCTGTTGGTATCGCCTACCCCACGCATAGCCACACACATGTGATTGGCGTCGATGACGACCCCAACGCTTTCTGCTTTGAGGATTGTTTCGAGTTCCTTGCCGATCTGAACCGTAAGGCGCTCCTGTACCTGTGGGCGTTTTGCATAGTACTGCACGATTCGATTAATCTTTGATAGTCCGATCACCTTTCCGGCGGAAAAATACGCAACGTGCGCCCTGCCGTAGATAGGCACTAAATGATGTTCACAATGGGAGTAAAAGGTAATTTCTTTCTCTACCAACATCTCCTCATAATTATATTTATTTTCGAAGAGCCTTGCCTGGGGCCGGTTCTTTGGATTCAGTCCGCTGAACACTTCCTTCACATACATTTTGGCTACTCGTTTGGGTGTGCCACTGAGGCTATCGTCACTGAGATCGAGGCCCAGGGTGTGCATGATTTCCCTAACATGAATTTCGATCTTATCGATTTTTGCGTCATCGGATAAATCAAAGGCATCGGTACGTAATGGGGTATTCCAATGAGCAGCCCGATCCTCGTTGACAGGATTAATCTGCCGGATATTCAACGAAATTTCTTTCTGTCTCATAGAGTCTGATTTTTAGTTCTAGTGCAGGATCGATCAATTGCCGTAAAATTCTCCAGATCACAATAGCGATGTTTTCCGCTGTCGGGTTC
>JAYWDR010000124.1:0-2322 GCA_043779735.1 Cyclobacteriaceae bacterium
GTAATCCAGGGAAAGATGCTGTTGATGGATGGAAAGACCGGAACGCCACTTGCCTTAATGGATGCCGAATACCTCACTGCCCTCCGAACCGGCGCCGCCTCGGGACTGGCCACCGATTTACTCGCGAGGAAAGATGCTCAAGTACTTGCCCTGTTTGGTACAGGCACACAGGCAGCTACTCAATTGGAAGGGATTCTGGCGGTGAGACCCATCCAAGAGGTCTTCATTTTTGGAAAGGTGGAGAAGACGACTTTTTCTTTTTGTCACGCTATGCAGGAAAAATTCCCTGTTATATTCCGCCCAGCAACGCAACTTGATGCACTAAAGCGAGCCGACATAATCTGTACAGCCACGACCTCCTCCACACCTCTGTTTGAATATGATCAATTAAAACCTGGCGTGCATATTAATGGCATTGGTTCTTTTACGCCAGCGATGCAGGAAATCTCTGCCGGGGTCATTGCCAAATCGTTGTTGGTGGTTGACCAGCGCGAAGCTGCGTTATCAGAAGCCGGCGACATTGTAATTCCCATCCAACAAGGGTTAATCACAAAGGATCATATCCATGCTGAATTAGGCGAGATTATTTCCGGTGACAAGAGGGGTAGAAGTGATACTGATCAATGTACCCTCTTCAAATCCGTAGGGAACGCCATTCAAGACCTGGCGATTGCACATTACATGATGCAACCTTGATACAGCATCGCTTAGGCGCGAAAAAAAACTACTATTTAGGGAGCTTATCAAGCACCTCCATTACTTCCTTCACATGCAACCGGCTGGTTTCCATTAATGCCTTCTCGTCACCGTTGAGTTCAAGCTCAATGACTTTCTCCACGCCATTTTTTCCAAGTACAACTGGCACACCAAGATAGCAATTCTTTATTCCGTACTCACCGTCCAACTGCATGCAGACAGGGAGAATCCTCCTCTGGTCTTTTACAATCGATTCCACCATCTGAGCGGCGGCGGCGCCCGGAGCATACCACGCGGAAGTACCCATAAGTTTCACCAGTTCCCCTCCACCTACCTTTGTCCGCTCAATGATTGCGTTAAGCTTTTCTTTGCTGATCAGCTCGGTCACCGGAATACCGGCGACGGTAGTGTAGCGTGGCAGCGGCACCATCGTGTCACCATGTCCGCCCAACAACATAGCCTGAATATCCTTTGGGGAAACATTCAATGCTTCTGCCAGGAAGGCGCGATAGCGAGCTGTGTCAAGAATGCCTGCCATTCCAATTACCCGGGTGCGCGGCAATTTAGAGATGAGGTGCGCCTGGTAGGTCATCACATCCAGCGGATTAGAGACAACGATGATAATGGCATCCGGTGAGTGCTTCACAACGTTTTCTGTGACAATTTTCACAATGCCGGCATTGGTGCCTATGAGATCATCCCGGCTCATACCCGGCTTGCGCGGAAGTCCCGACGTAATCACCACTACATCAGACTTGGCGGTCTTTGCATAATCGTTGGTAGAGCCAACGGTACGGCTGTCATATAAATTGATAGGTGCTTTTTGCCACATGTCCAGCGCCTTGCCTTCGGCCAGGCCTTCCTTAATATCAATCAACACGATTTCATTGGCGACTTCGCGGTAAGCAAGTACATCAGCGCACGTGGCACCCACATTTCCGGCACCGACAACAGTTATTTTCATAATGCTAAATGGTTAGGCTTTTATTTGCGGCCGCAAGTTATTAATCCGGTAAAGAAAAGAAAATGAGATTCGTCATTTAAGTGTGCAATACGTGGATTTCCAAAATCGACTTGGTTTTGGCCGTTACTTTAAAGCGATCATCGATCCGGCGACCCACCACCCACATTATCTCTCCCCCTGATTCCAGTACCGTCACGGCAGCCTTCTCATGAAGGGGCACCTTCAGGTCAATTAGAAAGTCACTTATTTTTTTTCGATGAGCCATTCCCAAGGGAACAAAACTATCGCCATCCCTCCATTTGCGCCACAGAAGGGGAAATTTAATCTTTGACATATCAAAAGCTGCAAGATTTTCGACGCCCGAAATTCTGTTCCCGGGAGATGATGCTAAGACCAGTACCCAGGCTCCCAGTGCCACTTTATCCTGACCTTCTTCTATGAGCACTTCATGCAAGACCTCCTGTCGAGGAGAGACAATAATATTTTCCCTGTCAACTAAAGCTTGATGTGTAGCAGAAAAGAATTGCTTGCCCGGCTGAGACTGTATAGACGATATCAATTGCACACATCGGTCCCATTCAAACCCAAAAGGGCGTAGCCATTCATAACACACGAATGCTGGATTTTGCAGCAGCATCAACAAATTTTTATCGATGAGAAAC